>CANBFZ010000065.1 GCA_947367725.1 uncultured Eubacterium sp. | reverse complement strand
TTCCACAAATACCGCCCATCATTTTTATAAAATCTAACCGAATCACAGTTCACAAGCGACGGCGAAAAAACGCACAAAAAACAAAAGAGTCGTATAGGTGCCGCTGCCTTTCACCCCGTCTCATTTTTCAGGCAGCAGAATGATCGATCCCAAATAAGCGAACAACCGGTTCACCCCGCATCCAAAATCCTGTCAACCTCTTTTAACAGATCCTCCATAGGGTGTTTCTGACTTCGTGCGCACACCTTCGCTTCCTGCCCGCAGAGCAGGCATCGTCTGCCTGGCATTCCAAGGGATGCTCGGCTTACACTGCCTTCCGCAGTCATCACATCCATATCAAAAAGACGCCCCAAAGGGCTTTCCTCTTCCACTGCAACCGTGATTGTTTTCACTTCCATAGGCTCCATTTCCGATACCACCAAATACCCTTCCGAACCCGTCTTTAAGTGCCGCATCTCACTATACAAAATCTGTTCTTCTGAAAACCGCTCCGTAAGAAGCGCAAGTCCTTTCTGTAGCGCTTTTCTGTAAGTAGGCTTATCTTTTATCGCTCCCGGGATATTCAAGGTAACCGAAATCAAAACGCCGTCATACTTTGAAAGCACTCTTCTCTGTTCCTGCGCCCGTCGCTCACGGGAATCCAAAAGTTCCTGCAACGTTACTGCATGCTCTGCCATAGCCACTCCTTTCATCTTTCTTCCTAATTATAAGAAAAAATTCCATTCTTGTAAAGCCGTGCGGCTCAAAAGCCACGGCAAACGAGCGAGAGAAAATGAACATTGACAAAAATTCGTGATTCCTATTTTTTTGTCAATGTTTCATAGATTTTCAACCTGCATTACCCCGGATTGAGCCCTGTTTTTTGACAAAATTGACAGAAATAATGTGGACCCCGTTTTTCGGACACAGGGCACACAAACACTAATATATGAGTCATTGCATCAAGCAATTGCCTCCTTGTAATAGTACGCTTCTGGTGTTTCATAGCCGTTTGTGGAATGTAGTCTGATGCGATTGTAATACGCCCAAATATACTCATAAACATCGCTGATGGCTTCCTCTTTTGTCTTGTAACAGGTGTTAAGCCATTCCACTTTCATACGCCCCCAGAAACTCTCGATTGGTGCATTGTCCCAACAATTTCCTGTCCTGCTCATGCTTCCAATCATTTTATACGCATGCATTTTTTCAATGTACGCATTTGAGGCATAGGTTGATCCGCGATCTGAGTGGAGAATGCAACCTTCCAGATGCTTTTTTCCAATACGGTTCTTTGCATCTTCCAGTGCTGCAATCACCAGATTCTGATCATTTTTCTCGCTAATTGCCATGCCTACGATTTTGCGACCATAAAGGTCCATGATTGCTGCTAAGTACAGCCATCCTTCTTCTGTATAGATGTAAGTTGTATCGCTGACCATCTTCTGATTTCTTGTCTGGGCAGTGAAGTCCCGCTTCAGAAGATTTGGGAAGATATTTACACTGTCTTTGGATTCAGTTGTGACAATGTACTTTTTTCTTCCTTTCGCAATCAGCCCGTTTTCCCGCATCATGCGTGCGATACGTTTACGGTTGATAGGATATCCGTACATTTGGCTTAAGCACTTTGCGATTCGCCTCGAGCCTGCAGACATACGGCTTGCAAGAAAAATTTCGAGCACGTCATGATAAATGATTTGGTTCTCTTGTTCACGAAGTGATACTCCTCGACCAAGCCAATCGTAATATCCGCTTTTTGAAACCTGCAGAATTTCGGCCATCTTCCGGATACTGAATTCATTTGCATGTTCTGCAATGAACTGGTATCTTTCAATTACAGGTTTCTCTTCGAGAAGAAGGCCGTGGCTTTTTTTAGGATATCGTTTTCCTCCTGTAGTTCGGCAAGCTGCCGTTGGAGATCACGAATCCTTTGCTCTTGAAATTTTTCCGGACCGTGTTCTTCAAATGCGAGTTCGCCAAATTTATTGTAATCAGCTGCCCATCGCTTTACCTGAGACAGATTAAGTCCATATTTCTTTCCGACTTCAGCATAAGTTCTGGCTTTGAGTGCTTCTTTGGCGACTTGAACTTTAAATTGGGATGTGTACTGTGCCATCGTGGTTTCCTCCTTACTTACTGGTATTATATCATTGTTTCCAGTGTTTGTGTCAAGGTGTCCGCCAAATGGGGTCCACATTAACCGAGTTCTGCAAATCAGTAAAAAACACCATGAAATGCAGAACTTTTCGCTTTCTATCCGTTTTCAGCGGCAGTACCCCGCATAAAAAATCCCATCGCTGCTCGCCTTCTAAAATCACACTGACGGCTTTTTATTCAAAATATGTCTTAGCAAGACCACCCTCGCTGGTCTCTCTGTATTTGCTAAACAGATCGCATCCCGTCTCATACATGGTCTTGATGACCACGTCAAAAGAAATTTTTCTAGTGTGGGTCAAAAAGTTCGCCAAACTCAATGCATTGATGGCGCGCATGGCTGCAACAGCGTTTCGCTCAATGCACGGAATCTGTACCAGTCCGCAGATCGGGTCGCACGTCAATCCCAAATGATGCTCCATCGCCACTTCTGCAGCGTATTCAATCTGATCAATTTCCATCCCGAACAATTCCGCAAGCCCGGCAGCCGCCATAGAGCAAGCACTTCCCACCTCTGCCTGACATCCACATTCGGCGCCGCTGATAGACGCATTGGTCTTAATCAAATTGCCAATCAGCCCTGCCGTTGCCAGCGCATCAATCATCTGGGCATCAGAAAAGTGCCGATTTTTCTGCATATAGTACAGGGTGGCAGGCACAACGCCACTGGCACCACAAGTCGGCGCAGTAACAATGATGCCGCCGTCGGCGTTTTCCTCGCTCACTGCATAGGCAAAAGCGCAAACCAGTCGATTCTCCCGTGTTTGCGGCGTTTCATCGATATGATTCTGCCGGTAAAGATACCGGGCTTTTCTCTGTACATCCAGTCCGCCCTGCAGCACCCCTTCTGCCGCAAGTCCCCGCTCTACAGCCGCTTTCATCTGATTCCAGATGTTCGCCAGATACGCTTTGATTGCGTCCCCTTCTGTTTCATAAACGTATTCACAAAGCCGCAGGTCTTTTTCTGCGCAGTAATCTCGAATTGCTGAGAAGGTAGAAAGCGTATAGACGTTTTGGGCTTCTTCTGCCTGCCGTCCTTTGATGGCAATTCTGCCGCCGCCAACGCTATAGACTTCCATCGAGGCAGTATGCGCGCCAGATGCATCAAACGCGTCAAAAACCATCGTATTAGGGTGCGGCAGTGTCTCGTCAGGTTTGTCGCTGAACACAATGTGACAGCGTTCCGCGCCCAGCACGTCCAAGATGGCTGTATCGGTCATATGTCCTTTGCCCGTTTTAGATAGGGAGCCAAACAGCGTTACTACAAAACGTGCAGCGTCTGCGTTTTCTGCCAAAAAAATATTGGCGGCTCTGTCAGGTGCAATGGTGTGCGAACTGGAAGGTCCCCTGCCAATTCTATATAATTCAGTGAGTGATTCCATGTGATAAAGTCCTTTCTTCCTGATTTCTTAACCGCATCTATTGTATATCAAAAAGGGGCTTTGATTCAAGGGAAAAATACACGAAAATGCAGCTTTTCCGTAGACAAGCTGCATTTCTTAAGCATAACAGGTGATCAATCAGTCCTGTCTCCCTTTTGCAACATCATTTTCTTCCGCATTGGAAGGCAGGGTATGCCATTGCCCATATTCTTTACGGCGGAAAAAAGCTTTCTTGCATACTTTTAAAACCGCCTCAACAAAATGAAACCACAGGTTTCCAAAAATTACGACTGCCATAAGCACACATAAAATAGCAGCAACGCTTCCTAGTGTCATTCCCCCCGGCCTCACTTCGTTGCAAATTGGTTCATAAAGAAATCAGTAAAGGCGGCCAATGCCTCCTCCTGCGATACATAAACATACAGCTTTTCATCCTCCAGCCAATCATAGGCATGAATCCCAATGTAACCTTTTCGATCAGGATAAATCACAAATGCATCTGTTGGATATTTGTTTCGATATGCCTTTAAAATTTCTGTGCGGCGATAATAAGTCGGATCCCCACATCCAGAAAGATCTGGAACCGTAGGGACGACTACAATCGTCTGGTTCGCCTCATTCCAGCCCACGATCAAATTTCCGATTTTCGTTTTGCTCCCATGCACAAATCCATAATTAAAACGGCTCACATCCTCCGTATAACCAAAGAGCAGTCTGTAACAGTCTCCATCGTCTACCACCTGGTTAAACAGCATACGCATTTTTTCTGCATTTGCGCGGCTCTTCTCCATATCAATTTCCGGTCCCTTAAATAACTTGCAAAATAGTCCCATGTCTGTCTCTCCTTTTCTTTTCCAAAATAAAGATAATTTTTATATTTTGTCTTTATATGTGGCAAAAAAATCCGTCCGATCTAGCGCCGAAATAGCCTAATTCGGACGAACGGAACACTTTTCTATGCGGAAAATCCAGGGCATTTACCCTCTCAGTTTTTCCAAAGCGTCTATGATTGTGTTGATCTGAAACGCGATGGTTTCATCGGCGGCTTCCGGAATAAACAGCGGCAAAACATCTGGGATTGCCCTGCGCATGACAATGACAGCCAAACTTAAATTGGTAAACAGATTGACCCTTTCTGGCGTCGCCTGAATCCCAAAGTGTTCTAAAATTTGTCCAAACAACTGCACTTGCCTTTCGCGAAAGATCCGCTTGCTTTCCCCTGAGAGCCGTTTAAAAATACGCTGTTGTTCTTCGATGGTCAGTACGACAATTCCATTCTTCTCGCCATAACAACAAGCATAGAAAAATTGACTGACTGCCTCACGCCAGCGCAGGGTGGGATCAGCCATCAAGCGCTGCACGTATGCAAGAAGTCTGGGCTGCTGCAAATACAGCGCTTCCACGATCAAATCCTCTTTCGTCGGGAAAAAGGAATAAAAAAAGGTTCGGGAAATCCCAACTTTTTTATAAATCTGCGCAACCGTCGTATGCTGAATGCCCTGCTTTGCCATCAGTTCCAAACCTGTTGTAATCAGCGCAGTTCTAACGCCTTCCTTCTCTTCTTCAGAATAAGCCACCTTTGGCATCAATCACCCTCCACGATAAAGACAAACTAAAACGAATGTCTTTATTATAACATGTTCTCCCAACTAAAACAAGTAGAGATCGTACAAGCCCGCAACTTAACCCCAAACCCCTTCACATAGGATGCACTCTATTTTTCTGCATGAAGGATCCAATCTGCAAGGGGTGCAATCTGCGACCGTTCTGTAAAGTCGGCACCGTTTTCAATGGCCGCAAGAAGTTTTCGATCAGATGCCTGTAACGCATCCGCCGCCTTTCCTTCCAGCATTTTCTTGACCATGCCCATCATCATCTTGTCCGTGCCACTTACTTTAGCAGGATCGTAAGCCCCTGGAAAAAACCAGCATGGAAGACTGCTGATCGCCGTTTCCATCTCCGACAGGTTACGCGTACTGCCTGCAGTTTTGCGAAACAGCATCTTAAAAGAGGATTCTGCTTTCAAGAAGTTCAGCTCCCGCAGCTCCTGCTGCTGCGTTTCGTCCTCTACGTGCAGTCCAACTACAAAAACTGCCACTTTTTTCTCTGCGATTTCCGGATACCATTTTTTAAAACGATCGATACAAAGAATCCGCCCTGCATGGACCGCACCTCCAAAGACGATACAGTCGTAAGCCTGCAGCATTTGTGCACTGCATGCCTTGGCTTGCAATAAATCACCGCCGGTTTCTTCACAGATCCACTGCGCATACTGCTTCGTTGTTCCATATTTTCCTGCATAGATGACTGCGACTTTTCCCATAGTAAAACTCCATTCTTACTTGCTCAACACACCGATTAATTCGTACATTTCTCTATTGACTTCCCGTTTCTGCGCCAGCGCTTCCTGCAAATCATACGCGACAATTTCACCGTTTACCGTACCGATGGCTTTGCTGTCAGAATCCTGCTGCAAGCGTTCCACTGCTTTGGCTGCAGTCAGCGTCGCCAGCATTCGATCCCGCAAAGTCGGCGTTCCGCCCCGCTGCAGATAAGAAAGTACCACCGGTCTTGTCTCCCTGCCTGTTCGTTCCTCGATGATCTTTGTAAGCGCGTCGGTAGAGATCGCTACCCCCTCCGCTTTAATGATAATACTGTGCTGTTTGCCGCGATTTGCTCCGATGAGAATCTTTCGGCACAGTGCATTTACATCCATATCAAGTTCCGGAATCAAAACTGCCTCTGCACCGCCGGCAAGTCCCGCATGGAGCGCAATATCCCCGCAGTGTCTGCCCATGACTTCAATGACCGTAGTCCGCTCATGTGATGATGAAGTATCGCGAATCTTGGAAATCGCATCCAGCACGGTGCTGACTGCCGTATCGAAGCCAATGGTAAAATCCGTATACCCCAGGTCATTATCAATGGTGCCCGGAAGCCCCATCACCTTAATGCCGCGCCGATCAAGATCACATCCGCCCCGCAGAGAACCATCACCACCGATGACACAAAGTCCTTCAATGCCGAAAGTTTCCAGCATGCGTACCGCTCGCGCCTGTCCTTCTTCCGTGCGAAACCGTTCACTTCTTGCAGTCTTCAAAATGGTACCGCCGCGGTGCAAAATATCACCCACATCACTTCTGCCAAGCTCCCTGATCTCACCATCCAAAAGTCCTTCATAACCGCGATAGATTCCATATACCTCCATCCCAGCTTCCACGCCGCAGCGTACCACAGCGCGGATGGCGGCATTCATGCCCGGCGCATCACCACCGCTGGTCAGTACTCCGATTCGTTTCATGTTCTCACCCTCCCTTTTATATTCGGTCTGCCGACAAGTTCCGCCACCGTATCAAATAGCGCGATAGACGGATAGACCCCGCTGCCTTCGCCAGTTTTTACAATCTTTCCGCTTTGCAGGTAGATGAGTACCGGCGTGTTCCCGGGATATTGTCTAAAAATCTCCTGCAGCTTCGCAAGGACGGCTTCCTCTTCCACTGTTTCCGGAATCCGCACCTTTACCGTCTCCCCACCTGCTGGGCTTTGCGTTCTGCCGCCAGATGTTCTGCGCCCTGCAGAAGACGCTGCCTGTTCGTTCTGCAAATGCTGCGATACATCGTGAATACCCACCACAGAATCGGCAAGCAGTTTTGGCATCTCATCTTCTTTGAAATTCAGTTTCCCTTTGACAACAACCACATTATCTTCCAAAATCGCTTCACTGCAGCGCTCATACACATTCGGAAATACCACCACCTCTACTTCGCCGTACAGGTCTTCCAAATTGATAAATGCCATCATCTTGTTTTTTTTTGTAATCTGATTTTTCTTACCGGCAATCATTCCAGCAAGGGTGACCGTCATGCCGTCCTGAATGCGGCTGTCATGATGCCCCTCTTCAGAAGCCGCCGCCAAGTCTTCACTGGTCACGCTGGCATATTTCTGTACTGCATCCGCAAATTCATTGAGCGGGTGGTCTGTGATATACACGCCCAGCATTTCTTTCTCCATCGCCAGCAGAATGTCCTTGCTGAAGTTGTTCACATCTGGCAACGTACCCGACGTGTCGCCGCTGTTCATCTCTTCACTGCTGATGGCAAAGAGAGAAATCTGTCCGGCGATATTCTTCTTGGCGCTGTTTTGTGCCGATTCTACCAAGCCCTCGTAGACGGCAAGCTGGGCTGCCCGATTGGGATGCAGGCAGTCAAGTGCGCCTGCCTTAATCAGACTTTCCACCGCTTTTTTGTTGACCTCGCTGATTTCCACATTGTTGATAAACTGGAAAATATCCTGTGGCGCGCCTTTTTCTTCTCTCGCCTTGATGATGGCATCGATAGCGCCTTCGCCTACGTTTTTCACGCCCAAAAGTCCAAAACGAATTTTTCCATCCACAACAGAAAACTTCTTCTGGCTATCGTTGATGGACGGCGGCAGCACCTCGATGCCCATCTCTTTGCAGTTTCGGATATATTTTGCGATGGATTTGGCGTCTCCCATCACACTGGTCATCAGTGCCGCCATAAATTCCACTGGATAGTATTTCTTCAGATAGCCTGTTTCATAAGCGACTACTGCATATACCGCCGCATGAGATTTATTAAAGGCGTATTGTGCGAAGGTTTCCATGTCAGCAAAGATAGACTCTGCCGCCGCCTCGCTGATGCCGTGACGCAAGCAGCCTTCAATTTCCACATTGCCGTTTTCATCCGTCTTCCCATGAATG
>CANBFZ010000064.1 GCA_947367725.1 uncultured Eubacterium sp. | reverse complement strand
TGTCTCACGCCCCATTCTACCAGGACCAGCATTACCCTTGAATACTCTGGAAGGATAAGTACCAGCAGCCAGCGCACCAGCTAATCTCTTGTGCTTGGAACCGTGGGTCATCGGACCTCTGTGGTGTCCGTGTCTCTTGATGTTACCCTGGGTGCCTTTACCCTTGGAAGTGCCGGTCACATCCAGCTTGCTTCCTTCTTCGAAATCAGCCACAGTGATGACCTGTCCTAATTCGTAGGTTTCACCCTCTTCTACTCTGAACTCTGTCAGATGTTTCTTCAAAGGCGCACCACTCTTTGCAAAATGACCTGTCATAGGTTTGTTTACTCTGTGTGCTTTCTGATCTTCAAAAGCCACCTGTACTGCATTGTAACCATCTGTTTCTACTGTTTTAATCTGGGTTACAACTTCAGGACCGGCTTCGATGACGGTTACAGGAATCACTTCTCCTGTTTCTGCGAAAATCTGGGTCATACCGATTTTCTTGCCTAAAATAGCTTTCATATTGTTTCTCCTTTTCACTTACATTGGATTACTCTGGATTGGATTCTCGCTTTGCCAACACAGGACGGCGCTGCGGCTTGCCCTCTCATGTAATCTTACTAAGGGGAGTACCCTTACTTATTTGTCTTTTTTCGGCATTGCTGCGCTTGCGCCCTATCCCGGTTCCTAGTAGGAAATCCATGGAAAGTCTCATGCGAGAAACGTCCAAATCTTTGATTCGGCTGCGTTTTACGGTGCATCACGCCTTGCACTTCCGAAAAAATTCTGCGTAACTTTTATTACGCTTTCGCTGCTTACAGCTTGATTTCAATGTCTACGCCAGCAGGTAAGTCCAGCTTCGTTAAAGCGTCTGTCGTCTGCAGGGTAGCGCCTGTGATGTCGATCAATCTCTTGTGGGTTCTCTGTTCGAACTGCTCTCTGCTGTCCTTATACTTGTGAACCGCTCTCAGGATTGTAACGACTTCTTTTTCTGTCGGAAGCGGAATCGGTCCGGAAACATCTGCGCCAGTTTTCTTGGCAGTTTCCACGATCTTCGCTGCGGACTGGTCTAATAACGCATGGTCATAGGCCTTAAGCTTAATTCTGATTTTCTGTAATTCGCTCATTGTTTTCCTCCTAAATTTTTTGTACTGTTTTCGCTATGCTTGTACAAGGGGTTCCTTCTGACGTTGGGATGCTGCACATGCGAATCTGCGCAATCCCTGTCAAATGCCCACTTCTATAACGTGTGCGGTGGAATCGCTTACTTTGCACACGGCTCCGTGCGTTTCTTTATTTTTCGCACAAAGCAAAAGTCGGCGAACACCTTCGCCCCCATCTGGTGGGGACAATTCTCTGTAGAAATTACCGGATAGCTCCGCAACTTCCTACTTCATCGCCTTAAGCAAGCTTTTTAATTATATATGAGACTGGTAAAGATTGCAACCCTTTTTTAAAAAAAGTTTTTCAGATTTTGAAAGTTTTTTTGAGATTCAGTGCAGTGTTTTCAACTGCTTCCATATCATTTTTATATACACGTATCCTGGCGTTTCCAAATCGTGTATACAGCGAGCAATTGAATCATTTTTTCAAAGCAGAAAAAATTTACGATTTCCCGCGCAAATTGACGAAATGCATCAGATTTAGAAAGCCTGTCTAAGTGGACAGCGGCGTTTCTCACACCCGAAAGACGCGCATCAAAAATTCACCGCCCGGCAACGCTCGCAGTTCTTCTCTCGTCACAGCTTTCATCCGCAAAACCAAAACGACATAAGCAGCCATGCTCAGCAGAATACTTCCCAGTGTCCCTACAGTATTGCCTGCCCATGTAAAAAGCACATTATAGGAACTGTAGGTGCAAAGTCCCATGATTAGCGCAGCCAGCATCGGCTTGATATAGGTCTGCAGCAGATTGAATTTCACCCCAGTTTCTCGCTTCACCGCATACAGATTCAAAAGCAATGCCACCAGATACGCGCCATTGGTACCCAGCGCAGCGCCTTTCACATGAATCGCCGGTACGCCCACCAATAGATAGGTCAAAATGGCTTTCACCACTGCCCCAATGGCGAGATTACGCACAGGCACCATCTGCTTTCCAACAGACTGCAGCGCACCAGTCGTCGTTTGAGACACTGCAAGAAGAATGACACCAAGCGTCATCACCCGTAAAGTCGGCGCCGCCTGCAGGGCATTTTCCGTCTGGTCAAAATACAAAAGCAGCATAATCGGACGCGCCAGTACAAACAAACCGACTGCACAGGGACAAGCCAGCAACATTGTCATCCGCATACTGAGCTGAATATTTTCCCGCACTTTTTCCTTTCTCCCCTGCCAGTAAAAAGCTGCCATGGACGGCACCAAACTGACTGCAATTGCCTGGGTAAACGTCTGTGGAAGAGAAATCAACGTATCACAATAGGCGCCGTACTGACTGTACAGATTTAGTGCTTCGCCTGTTTGCCAACCAGTGTCTTTCAACCTGGACACAACCAGCGTTGTATCAATGGCGGACATGAGCGGCATAATCTCTGCACCGATGACAATGGGCACTGCAATCCATGCAATTTTTTTCAGAATCTCAGAGGCTGACTCAGTTCTGCCCAATTCCCCAGCGTAGTCAGCGATTCGTCCCGTCCTCCGCCGCGTCCTGCCATATATCACACTGATGACAACCATACCCGCTGCGGCACCAGCTACCGCGCCAAACGTCGCCCCTGCGGCGGCTACATCCAGCCCTTCATCATACAAGTAAAAACCGAGCCCTAGTCCTGCTGCCACACGAACAATCTGTTCACAGACTTCTGAAACCGCAGTCGGCTTCATATTCTGCTGGCCTTGAAAATAGCCGCGAAAAGCCGCCAGCAGCGGCACGATACACAGCGCGGGTGCAATCGCTTTAAGAGAATGCTCTGCCCCAGGAATATCGATCAAAAAAGCAATCAGATCTGCCCCGAAAAAACAGAACGAAAAAGCGGCCGCACCGATGACCGCCATCAATTTGAGTGCCGTCACAAACACCTTTCTTGCCGCTGCCTCATTTCCGATTGCCGTCCGCTCCGATACCATTCTAGAAACCGCCACCGGCACCCCTGCCGTAGCAAGCACTAAAAAAATGGCATAAATCGTGTACGCCACGTTATAATATGCCATGCCTTCCCCTAATTTATTTGCGAGAGGGATTCTAAGCGCTGCGCCCAGCAGTTTTACCAGAATACCGGACACACTTAAAATCACTGCCCCTTTTATAAAATCTCTTTTCTCCGCCATCGTTGTCCCTAATCCTTTTTCATACGATCTACTAATAGTATATCAAAATACACTACAGATTTGAACCTGTATTTCATATAAATCTGGGCTATCATGCAAAATCCGCTTTATTGGGATATAAAAACGACCTTGTGGCATAGAATTCCATACCGCAAGGTCGTACGCCTCATCCAATCCCTATTTTCAAAGTTTAATAATTCTCAGCTTTTACCTGGAAGTATGACTTTGCATGGGCACATACCGGGCATTCATCCGGCGCTTCCTTGCCTGTGAACTGATGACCGCAGTTGCTGCACTGCCATACCACGTCTTCCTCTTTTGCAAATACTTTGCCATCCTTGATGTTCTGCGCAAGTTTTCTATAACGCATTTCATGCTCCTTTTCGACGGCTGCAACACCCCGCATCTGTTCTGCAATTTCCTGGAAGCCCTCTTCATCAGCAATCTTCGCCATTTCGGCATACATTGACGTCCATTCTTCGTTTTCGCCTGCAGCCGCATCCAGCAGATTTTCCATGGTGGAACCAACGCCTACTGCATGCTTAAACCAAAGCTCTGCATGTTCTTTCTCATTCGCCGCTGTCTCTTCAAAAATTTTAGAAATCTGCACATACCCTTCCTTCTTCGCTTTTGAAGCATAGAATGTATACTTGTTTCTAGCCTGCGATTCTCCTGCAAAAGCTGTCATTAAATTTGCCAGTGTTTTTGTTCCTTTTAAAGCTTTCATTGTAAAACCTCCATACAATTAATAACGTTCCTTTAAAATTCCTTTGCGATACGCTTCTACCAGGCGTTTCATATTGTCCACCTGTTCTGTCAGCTCTCTCCCCTGATCGGTGTCGATCACCATCATTCTTTCCGGCAGTACCTCTACCGTCTTCACCTCCGGCGACTGGAATGCCTGGGTTCCATCTGGCTTAAGCGGCTGATATGGCTTGTGCTGTGCCAGCGCCATAAACCGGGAATTAAAGATAAACGTATAGCCTGCAATGCCAGTCTGTTTCTGATAAGCCTTAGAAATACCGCCGTCAATCACATATAAAAGCCCTCCGCCTTTGATCGGGCTTTCACCGTCCTTGATTTTTACAGGCACATGACCGTTAAGAATCTTTGAACGGTGCGGGGAAAGCCCAAACTCCATGAGAATCTTCTCACAAGGACCCCGCTCCTTAATCAGCTTGTAGTATGGTCTGGTCGGTTCTTTATGCGCCGCCTTGTCAGCAATAAACAAACGCTCAAACGTCGTCATCTTTGCTTTTCCAAACAACGGAGAATTGCCGCCTAGCCACAGATACCACATTAAGTCTCCCATACGACCTACTTCTCCAGATTCATTCGGAGAAAAATATGCTTTGCGGACTTCACTGTCCAGATAGTCCATCAGCGCTTTTCCCTGAAACGCTTCGCCATTGATTTCCACCAGTTCAAACGCCCCGTCTTCCGTCATCGGAATGCAGCCGTGGTACAGCAAATTCCCATTGACCTTTTTATACAGTGCACCATGGCTATAGAGAAATCGAATATGTTTCTGCAACTTTTCCGAATTGAGAATGGAAGCTTCCAGTGCATTCATCACTTCCTCTTCCTCTTCCGTCAGCGCATACGGATTCTCAGGATCTACCGTCGGGAAGTTGGTGTCACGCAACGCATACACACTGCCGTCGATTTCTACCGTGCCTGCCTCCCAATCAATTTTATCCAGAATCAACCGGTTTTCCAGATGATACTCAGGATGCGCCATAATCCGCTGCCCTTCTACTTTGAACTGGCAGATTGCAATGGCCTTATGCATTTTGGCTGCCAACGATTCCTCAATCTGGTCGTACTCATTGCGCTCCAGAATATGGGGCTGGAAAAACTGGCACGGGTCATCTCCGTATACCTTTTCCGCAAAAGATGCTAACGGCCGTAAATTGATACCGTAGCCGTACTCCAACATATCAAAATTGTTATAACTGATATTCATGCGGAGAATGTTGGCAATACATGCCCAGTTTCCTGTTGCCGCACCCATCCAGACAATATCATGATTTCCCCACTGAAAATCCACGTCATGGTATTCCATCAGAAAATCCAGTATTGTATCCGGGTGCGCCCCTCTATCAAAAATATCTCCGATAATATGTAAGTGATCTACTGCCAAATTGCTGATTGCATCTGCCATTTCGACGATAAAATCTTCAGCGATGCCGCTTTCAACAATGGTTTTGATAATCGCATTGTAATAGTGCAGACGATTTTCTTCATCATCAGCATGCAGTAGCTCATCCATGGCATAATCCAGATAGCGTGGCAGCATGCGCCGCACCTTGGAACGGGTGTATTTGGTAGAAACCGACTGGCAGATGGTAACCAAACGATGCAGCACCGTCATGCACCACTGATCAAAATTTTCTTCACTTTTCTTCCTGCGTTTCAGCTCCGCCTGCGGGTTATAAATCAGCGCCGCCAACGCTTCCCTGTCACTGTCGCCTAAAACGCCGCCATAATGCTCATCTATTTTGGTCTTAATGGTACCAGAGGCACTTTTCAGCATGTGGATGAACGCCTCATGCTCCCCGTGCAGGTCACTCAAAAAGTACTCCGTTCCCTTGGGCAGCGCCAAAATAGCACTCAGGTTGATGATTTCTGCGGTAGCTGCTTTAATATTGGGATAATCCTTAGAAAGCAACTCCAGAAATTTAATATCAGGCATATCAGATTCCTTTCCCTTACAATAAAATTGCTGTCCCACTTATTATATACTTTCGCGTCTATTTTGTCCACATCCGCATAGACTAAAGCAGAAGGAGAATTTGTACAATGTTTCACGGAAAAATCAATGGACGCCATGCAGTCATCTATATCATTACCATGCTGATCCTGATGGTTCTACTACCCTATGTATGCATCCGGCTTTTTCCTGCACTGATCAAAGACGTGCCGGGCGCTCCCTACGACGGGGAAATTCCCAAAACCATCAGGCTATATCTTACAGAAGAAGATAAATACGAAACGATTCCATTCGAAACTTATATACAAGGTGTCGTCGCTTCAGAAATGCCCGCATCTTTTGAGTATGAAGCACTAAAAGCACAAGCAGTTGCCAGCAGAACCTACGCCCTTGGTCGCATTCACGCCGGCACAGAAATCTGTGATTCGGTCCACTGTCAAGTCTACCGAAGCGACAATATCGACCCAAAAGTCAAAAAAGCTGTAAAAGAGACAAAAGGTCAGGTACTGCTCTATAAAGGAAAGCTGGCTTCTCATGCACTCTATTTCGCATCCAGCGCTGGACCGACAGAAAATTCCCAAGATGTTTTCTCCGGCACCTACGCCTATTTAGTTAGCGTCGACAGTTCCTACGAACCAGGCGCAACTCATAAAAAAGAAAAGGAAACAATGACAGTCAGCGCCTTTGCAGAAAAGCTAAAAGACACATTTCCCGAAAAGGATTTTGGCACCATCAGAAAGTCCAATATTAAAATCAAGTCTCGCTCTCAAGGCGGCCGGGTAGCCACCATAAAAGTCGGCAATGAAACACTTTCCGGCAGTGAGATTCGTACTGCGCTGGGTCTTTACTCTGCCCGCTTTCAAATATCCTTCACTGGAACCAAACAGATCACGTTTACGACTGCAGGCTCCGGTCACGGCGTCGGCATGAGTCAATACGGCGCACATGGTCTTGCAGTAAAGGGAAAAACCTATCAGCAGATTCTTTCCCACTATTATCAAGGTACCAGTGTCAGCCGCTGATAAAAGCGGCTTCCGCCATAGGAAATCCCGGCGCAAAGCAATGCTTGCCCGGGATCATCTTCTGTAATCGTCAGCGTTTTGATGTAAGACGTCCGCACGATGCTCTGACGTTCAGTCCTCGATGCGGAAAATATTAGCACCCAGGGCTCTAAATTTTTCAATAAATTTTTCGTAGCCCCGTTCAATATGATAAATTTCAGAGATTTCCGTTGTGCCCTGGGCCACAAGTCCTGCAAGCACCAGCGCTGCACCGCCTCGCAAATCGGTAGCAATCACTTGCGCACCCTCCAACTGTTTGGCACCTTGAATCATGGCACGGTTTCCCTCCGTTTTAATATTGGCGCCCATTCGATTCAGCTCTGCAACATGCATAAACCGGTTCTCAAAAACCGTCTCGATCACACTACTAGCACCACTAACTGTAGTTAAAAACGCCATAAACGGCGACTGAATGTCTGTCGGAAATCCCGGATACGGCAGCGTCTTTAAATCTGTGGCCGTCAAATCAGAATGATCTGCAACTACATACATGCCCTCATCCCCCATCTCTACAGTAACACCACATTCCCGCAATTTCGCGGTAATTGGTTTCACATGATCGGGCACCACATTCTTAATCAGAATCTGTCCATGGGTGATCGCTGCTGCCAGCATAAAGGTACCCGTTTCAATGCGATCGGGAATCACAGTATGCTGCGCGCCGTGCAGCCGCTCTACCCCCTCAATCTTAATAGTATCTGTTCCTGCGCCTTTAATTCTTGCGCCCATTTTATTGAGAAAATTTGCCTGGTCTACAATCTCCGGCTCTTCTGCGGCATTCTCAATATAGGTGATTCCTTTGGCCAACACCGCTGCAGACATAATATTCTCCGTCGCGCCAACACTTGGGAAATCCAAATAAATACTGGTTCCCACCAGTCCATCGGGACCAGCCACCGCTTCCACATAGTTATCTTTGACAATGATTTCTGCCCCAAGGGCTTCAAATCCTTTCAAGTGCAGGTCAATGGGTCTTGCACCAATGCTGCACCCCCCTGGCATATGCACTTTGGCTCTGCCCGTTCTTGCTAGAAGCGGTCCCATCACAAGAAAAGATGCCCGCATCTTGCTGACCAGGTCAAAATCTGCTTCGCATTTTACTATTTTTTCCGTATTTATCTCAATGATGGATTCTTCCAGTTCGTTGATTTCTGAACCCAGGGAACGCAGAATATCCTTCATGACATCTACATCACGAAGCGCTGGAACGTCCCTGATCAT
>CANBFZ010000063.1 GCA_947367725.1 uncultured Eubacterium sp. | reverse complement strand
CATATCGACTGATGCATCAGCCGGGAGAGCAATCTTCCGGCTGTGTTAGTCTATCAGGAAACAGAAAGGTAAGGCGCACATGAAGTTACAGGTATTAGTGGACAATCATACATACATTGATGCGTACTATTTGGGAGAACCGGCGGTTAGTTTTTTGATCGAGGAAGACGGAAAAAAGATTCTGCTGGACACTGGGTATTCAGATGTGCTGCTTCGCAATGCAGCACAATTAGAGCTTGATTTGTCAAAACTGACCCATATTGTGTTTTCTCACGGTCATAATGATCATACCAGAGGGTTTCAGTTTTTGAAAGAGAATATAGATGTCTCTTCCATGCATTTGATTGCACACCCGGATTGTTTTTTACCCCGAGCAGATGATACGGATGTCTTTGGCGCGCCATTTTCTGCTGAAGAAATTACAGAATTGGTTAGATACCAACCGTCGAAATCACCGGTGTATTTGACAGAAAAACTGGTATTCCTGGGAGAAATCCCAAGACGAAATGACTTTGAAGCCAGTGAACCCATTGGAAGACGATATAAAGACGGAACTTGGGAAAAGGATTATGTGATAGATGATTCTGCGTTGGTTTACTGTGGAGAAGACGGATTGTTTCTCATCAGCGGCTGCGCACACAGCGGTATTTGTAATATGATTGCCTATGCGAAGGAAGTCTGCGGCGATCATCGTATCGTCGGTGCAATCGGTGGATTTCACCTTTTGGATGTGGGAAGACAGCTAACAGAAACCATCGCATATTTAAAGGCGTGCAATCTAAAACAACTCTATCCATGTCACTGTGTTTCCCTTGCCGCAAAGGCAGCCATGCTGGCAGAACTACCGGTAACCGAAGTCGGTGTGGGGCTTACGCTGGAAATGAAATAATATCTATGATAAAATAAGAAAGTCGGCTACGCCGACTTTTTTCAGCGATAGACTTTGTTGCCTTTTTGCACTGCGAGTAAGCGAGCGGTTAGGCAAAACGGATAGCGTAACGAATATCATTCGCGGAGGAGCATACGAAGTATGCATTAATATTTCGGAAACATCGAAAACTGATATTTCCTACATAATAAAAACAGTGGCGGCGCGCTGCCATGTCACGAGGAGAGAAAGATGACACACAACGAAAAAGGGAAAGGGATCAGGAAATTACAGCAAAACCAATTTGTGGGGCAAGCAGAAAATAGGAAGATTGCCCCGTTGTTTGCGGGCTGGAATGAGACGATGATCTGGTCGTGCCTGCAGGGTGTCATGGGAAACCTATATGTAGATGATGCAGCGCAGCCCAACTCTGCGGCGGCGGTATTGGGCGACTTCTGTTTTTTGGCGGGCGCGCCGTCTTTGGATTTTTTGACTTTTTTAACAGAAGAGGCTTGTCAGAATTTTTCTTTGATCGTGCCGGCAAACAGCGCGCTGGGCGATTGCATCGAATGTTTTTTTGAAGAACGAGCTAAAAGATTTACCCGCTATGCTACCAAAAAAGACACCGCCTTTGATTTGCAGAAACTTGGTAAAATGGCGGAAGCCGTGCCTGCGGGTCTGACGCTTGTACCAATCGAAGAAGAAATTTTTTCTATGGCAAAAGCCTTAGAATGGAGCCAGGATTTGGTATCGCAGTACAGAGATTATGAAGCATATCGGGAAAAGGGCATTGGCACAGCACTGTTATATCAGGGAGAACTAGTTGCTGGCGCATCATCTTACAGCGTTTACAAAGACGGAATTGAGATTGAAATTGACACCAGAGCGGACTGGCGCAGAAACGGTCTTGCCCGTATCTGCGGTGCGGCGCTGATTCAAAGATGCCTGGATAAAAAAATCTATCCTAGCTGGGATGCGCATAATAAAGCATCCTTAGCCCTTGCGATGCAGCTTGGGTATCAGTTTGATCATAGTTATACCGCTTATGAGATAAGAAAGTAGAGAGGAAAAATGCAACAGATAGACGAAAAAAGACTGGCCGCTTTTGAAGAAATGCTGAACTTTGTGCAGGGCGAATATGACAGGACTGTAGAGAAAATGGAAAGCCTTAAAGCAGAGGGAAAGGAAAAGTCGGCGACCTACAGACAGCTGATGGGAAACAAACTGACCTATCAGAATATGCTGTCGATGTATCGGCTTTATGATTTGCTGTAAAATTCACCGGTACATGGTTTACTTATCTCTTGCTTCAAGAATCATTCCGCAGGCTTCTTGAAATAGAGCGGCCAGCGCCGGTACATCCTTGGCATCATAATGGAAATGCCCAGAAGCAGGCAGCACAGTCAACCGTATTTTCGGGTTTACTGTTAGGGACCGACAGGCTTTCATAGAAACCAGTTCGTCCTTTTTTGATTGGACGGCGTAGCAGGGCAGATTCAGCAGGGAAATCTTAGAAGTGGTGTGGTGGATTTCTTTAAACAGCTCCAGATACCGTGGAATCCATCCCGCATATTTCCAAAGCTTCTTTGTCAGCTTGATGCTGCATGCATCGGCAAAGGAACGCGTTGCCGCATCAGAAGCGCTGCTGTTGCTGAACACCAATTTCAGCGAATGATACACGGTACTCGGAAGCAGGTGGATTCGAAGAGGAACGCCCAGAAGAAAAAGCCCTTTCACTTTCGCCGGAAAGTGCAGCGCGCTTTCTATGGCAAAGAGGGTGCCCATGGAATGGGCGCAGATGAAAACACTGTCATAGTCTGCAGCAAGCTGCTGCAAGGTACTTTCTACGTATTTTTTCCACTGCGCCATGGAAGCATGGGAAAAATCTTCAACGTTTTTTCCGTGACCAGGAAGCAGGAGCGAAATATATGAAATCTGATTTGGAATCAGCGGATAAAGAAGCTGAAACTGGGCAGGTGTGCCTAAGATTCCGTGAATAAAAAGTATGACAGCCTTGCTTTCTGGTATAATCCGCTTGATTTCTGTATGTTTCATCGCTTGTCTCCCTTTTTTAGATACTGAAATTGTAACACACATAGATTGAGAAAGCCAGGGCTAGTATGTTTATATGAAACTTTCAAGATCAGATCATATATACCGTTACTAAAAAAATTGTAACAGCCAAGTATTTGTGGTATGATAAAAGTATTCTGATGGAAATTGGAACATTTGCAATCCGCTGTGGTACAGGCAGCGTTTGAAAATACAATGCAGGATAATGAAACAGAAAGAGAGATAAAAATAAGTTTATGCAAAATAAAACATTTCATATTACTACCTTTGGCTGCCAGATGAACGAGCACGACTCCGAAGTCATGGCAGGTATGCTGTTAGAAAAAGGCTTTACGCCGGTGAAGGAACGAAAAGATGCTGACGTTGCCATTATCAATACCTGCAGTGTACGGGATAATGCGGACAAGCGATTTTTCGGCACATTGGGGCAGCTGAAACACAGAAAGAAGGAGGATCCGAATTTCCTGGTCTGTGTCTGCGGCTGTATGATGCAGCAGCAGCATGTCATCGATACGATTAAGGCAAAATATCCGTGGGTGGATATTATCTTCGGAACCCATAATATTCATCAGTTTCCGGAACTGATTGACAACGCCCTCCGGGAGAAGAAGAAGCAGGTGGAAATCTGGCCCGACGGCGGCGAGATCGTAGAAGGACTGCCGGCGAAGCGACTGCACCATAGCAAGGCTCTTGTCAATATCATGTTTGGATGCAATAATTTTTGTACGTACTGCATCGTACCGTATACAAGGGGCAGGGAGCGGAGCCGAAAACCTGCAGAAATCTGCAGGGAAGTACAGGCGCTTGTAGCTGACGGTGTGAAAGAAATCATGCTGCTGGGCCAGAATGTCAACTCTTATCGTGGCGAGGGCGGTGTAGATTTTGCAGATTTGCTGTACATGCTCAACGAAATTGAAGGACTTGCACGGATTCGCTTTATGACTTCCCATCCGAAAGATTTATCTGATAAGCTGATACAGGCGTTTGTGGACTGCCATAAGCTTTGCAAGAACATTCATCTGCCGGTACAGTCAGGCAGCAGCCGGATTCTCAAAGCGATGAATCGACACTATGATAAAGCGCAGTATCTGGCGCTTGTGGAAAAACTGAAGGCTGCTGTACCGGGCATTACCATGTCTACGGATATCATTGTTGGATTTCCAGGGGAAACAGAAGTAGATTTTGAAGAAACGCTGGATTTAATTCGCCGGGTTCGCTATGATTCTGCCTTTACATTCCTGTACTCGATCAGAAAGGGTACGCCGGCAGAAAAATACGAAGACCAGATACCAGAAGAAGTGAAACACCAGCGATTTAACCGTCTGGTGGAATTGGTGAACAGCATCAGTGCGGAGAAGAATGCTGCTTATGTGGGAACGGTGCAGCAGGTACTGGTAGAAGGACCGGCGAAAACCGGCAGCAAGACTTTTGCAGGCAGAACGGATGGATTTAAGCTGGTGAACTTCCGCGGGGAACCGCATATGACAGGACAGGTCATCGAGGTAAAAATCACAAAGAGCAATACCTTTAGTCTGGAAGGAGAGGTTCTATGAACCCAAAACTGAGAAAGCTTTCTGCTGCGATTGCGGATTTTGCGCCCAGCTGTGAGCAGGAGGAACGGGATCGAGAAGTGATGCTGAAATTTCTGCGGGAGAACGATAATTGCCTGCTGCGGGAAAATCTAATTGCCCATTTTACGGCGTCTGCATGGATTGTCAATGGAGATTTCGATAAATTTCTTATGGTCTACCACAATCTTTACAATTCCTGGTCTTGGACAGGCGGTCATGCCGATGGCGAGCCGGATCTGGCAGCGGTGGCGCTGCGAGAGGCAAAGGAAGAAACCGGTGTGACGAACATTGATTTTCTACGCAGAGCGCCGATTTCGCTAGAGATTATTACGGTAGAGGGACATCTGAAACGGGGCGTTTACGTACCGTCCCATCTACATTTCAATTTGACCTATCTTCTGCAGGCAGATGAAGGGCAGAAATTGATGGTGAAACCTGACGAGAACAGCGGCGTGCAGTGGATTGCCGCGAATCAGGTAGCGGCGTATGTCAGCGAGCCGTGGATGATGAAATGGGTGTATGAGAAGTTGATGGGGCGCGTGTAAGCCCGCCACATTTTTTGAAAGTTGTGCAGATGTTTGCAAAACAGAGCGATTTGCACAACGCTAGAAGCTGCGGGTTGTGCAAGATGTCTTTTTCTTTAGAGTGATGCACAACTTTTGGCGATTGCAGCTTGCATTGTACACGTGTTAATGCGTGCATAGTAAAAATAAACTACAAAAGTTGTGCAAAATAGGCGAAAGTGTATATAATTGCACAACTTTTTATTGCTTTCATGCTCGTAAGAACAGGGTAATTGTGCATAGCCTATCTTAACCATGCTATTTTGCACAACAGTAGATGATGTTGGTTGTGCAGATGATTGAAATTTTGAGATTGATGCACAACATTGTTCTTGCCAGATCGTTTCGCTAAGCCCAGCAGCTCCATCCGCCGCGGAACTGCGCTATCTTCCTATTGACAGCCCGCTTCGGATAGACTATAATAAATAGAAAGAGCATAGTGATAAATATTGGTTTACGATGAGTTGTAATATGGAATCAGGTGAGAGTCCTGAACAGTCCTGCTGCCGTAATGACAGAGCTTTTTGTGCGAGATTGTGTATCAGTCACTGAGAAATCGGTTTTCTTGGGAAGGCTGCACAGAAGAGCAAAGACGTCAGAGTCGGAAAACGTCCCAATATTTGACCATAAAAGTCACAGGATATGAGTTTTAGGTTAATATTGAGGTGTATTTCTGGATACCTGTAGATATGATATTGAGCCCGAATCCTGTGGATTCGGGTTTTTGTGTGCCGCCGAACGTTTGCGCGGCAGAAAGAAGATCGTGAGAACGACATGGAAAAATATACAGTAAAAAATGGAAAAGCGCTGCGGTATGGATTTACCACGGGAAGCTGTGCGACAGCGGCAGCTGCGGCGGCAGCACAAATGTTGCTGACAGATACTGCGGTAATTGACGCCGTGATTACACTGCCCGGCGGAGAGCAGGCTACCTTTGGCATCGGACAAATTGATAGAAGCAAATCCTCTGTCAGCTGTTGCGTCACCAAAGACGGGGGAGACGACCCGGATGCGACCCACGGCGCGGAGATTTTCGCTGCGGTCACAAAGGCAAAGCAGCCAGGTATTTGCATCAGAGGTGGCGTCGGTGTCGGAACTGTAACGGCAAAGGGCCTTAAGATTCCGGTAGGCGAGGCGGCGATCAATCCGGTGCCGCGGCGTATGATCAAAGAAAATCTGCAAAGGATTGCGAAGAAAAACGGCTTTGATCTGGCGCAGGAAGGACTGGAAGTGGTGATTTCCGTACCGAGCGGCGTGGAAATCGCGAAGAAGACCTACAATCCCAGATTGGGGATCGTAGGGGGAATTTCTATCCTGGGCACCACCGGCATTGTCGATCCTATGAGCGAGAAAGCGCTGGTAGATACCATCAAAGCAGTCATTGACAAGCAGTATGCCGAAAATCCGAAGCGGATTCTGATTGCGCCGGGTAATTATGGCAGAGATTTTTGCAGGGAATCCTTGCATCTTGAGATTGAACGTGCGGTGCCTGTCTCCAACTATATTGGCGAGGCGCTGGACTATATCAAATACAAGGGATTTCAAGAGGTATTGCTGGTGGGACATACCGGTAAACTCATCAAGATTGCCGCAGGCGTTATGAATACCCACTCTGCTTATGCGGATGCCAGGATGGAAGTCATCGGTGTACACAGCGCCATCTGCGGTGCTGACGGAGAGACTGTACATCGCATCATGCAGTGCGTTACCACAGATCAGGCATTTGACCTTTTGAAAGAAAAACCATACTATGGGGCAGTCAAGGCAGCAATTTTAGAAAAGATATTGTATCACCTAGGTTTTCGACTGAAAGAGGAAACGAAGATCGAAGTCATTCTGTTTACGGGAGATCGAAATCATGTGATGAAAAGCGCCGGTGCGGACCGGCTTGCAGAAGCCATACGAAAGGATGAAAGAAAAGTATGAGAGGAAAATTTTATGCAGTCGGTGTAGGACCGGGAGATCCGGAACTGCTTACAGTAAAGGCAATTCGTATCATGGAGGAAAGTGATGTCATCGCACTGCCAAAGAGCGGCGCGTCGGAAAATATCGCCTTAAAAATTACCAGAAACTATATCGAGGGAAAAACCCTGTTAGAATGCAATATGCCCATGATTAAGGATCAAGAAGAATTGGATCGTTATCACGACCAGTCCGCGGCAGATATTGCAGCGCTTTTGGACGAGGGGAAAACGGTAGCGTTTCTGACCCTGGGTGATCCTTCCATTTACAGTACGGTCATGTATGTGCACCGCAGACTGACAAATAAGGGGTATGATACCGCAATCGTGCCGGGGATTCCGTCTTTTTGCGGAGCAGCCGCAAGTCTGAATACTTCGCTTTGTGAACGAGACGAAATGCTGCATGTGATACCGGCGACCTATAAAGGGGACCAGGCGGGTGAGCTTGCCGGTACCAGGGTTTTGATGAAGTCAGGTAAAACCATTATGAAGCTGAAAGAACAGTTGGCAGCGCAAAACGCCATGATGGTGGAATGCGCCACCATGGAACATGAAAAAGTGTATCACAATTTAAATGAATTGAAGGAACAGTCAAGCTATTTTTCCTTGATTGTGATTCCGTCAGAAGACAGACAGAAGGAGAACTAAACTATGATTTATTTTATCGGAGCAGGACCAGGCGCTGCGGATTTGATTACAGTAAGAGGCGCGGAACTTTTGAAACAGGCAGACGTAATCATCTATGCCGGTTCCCTGGTGAATCCTGCGCTTTTAGACTATGCGAAAGAAAGCTGCAAAATCTATGACAGCGCCAAGATGACTTTGGAAGAAGTCATTGCCGTCATGAAAGAAAATAAAGGGAAAGAAGTGGTGCGGCTGCATACGGGCGACCCTTGTATTTACGGCGCGATCCGGGAGCAGATGGATATTCTGGACAGCGAAGCGATGGAATACGTTTCCGTACCAGGCGTCAGCTCCTTTATCGGGGCGGCGGCGGCGCTCAATGCGGAATATACACTGCCGGGCGTCAGTCAGACCGTGATTCTCACCAGAATGGCGGGCAGAACGCCGGTGCCGGAAAAAGAGGAAATTTCTAAACTGGCATCCCATGGCGCCACCATGGTGGTATTTTTGACTTCTACTATGCTGGCGGAACTTTCACAGCGGCTCATAGAAGGCGGTTACGCGCCAGATAGTCCGGCAGCCATCGTCTACAAGGCAACCTGGCCTGATGAAAAGGTGATCCGCACGACAGTGGCAGAGATTGCCAAAGCAGCGGAAGAAAACGGCGTAAATAAAATGGCGCTGATTATGGTGGGTGGTTTTTTAGGCAGCCAGTACGAACGTTCCAAACT
>CANBFZ010000062.1 GCA_947367725.1 uncultured Eubacterium sp. | reverse complement strand
GATGACTCTATCAAGCGCATCAATCGTCTGATCGACAGTCTTTTAAAGTTTTCCAGACTTTCTGGTGAAGAGGAGAAAGAAGTGGACATCGGGGAACTTGTCAATAATATTCTTCTTTTGGAGAAAAAACAGACGGATGATCAGAATATCTGCGTTGACTTTTCGCTGACGGGAAAAGAGATGAAACCGGTACGGCTCAATGAAGATTTGCTTAAGATCACAATCATTAACTTGCTTAATAACAGCATCGATGCGTTGGCGGAAGTGAAGCGGTCGCGCAGAATTGAAATTCGGGTGACCATTTTAGAAAAGATGGTACATCTTGTGTTTCGGGATAATGGATGCGGCATTGACAGCGGCAAGCTGTTGGAGATTTTTAACCCGTTTTACACAAGTAAGGAGCGCGGCACGGGACTTGGACTGTATTTGGTGCATTCTCAATTGGAGCAGGCAGGCGGCACGATCCGGGCGGAAAGTGTGATGGGAGAAGGTACCGTATTTTATGTAGAAATTCCCATTCATGCAGACGGCCATCCTGTAGCGGTAAGGTGGGACGAGAATGAAGAAAAGAAGGGTAAGCAGCGATGAAAACAGGATATAATATTCTAATAGTAGATGACGAACCAGAATACCAGAAAGTGGTGTCCATGATTTTGAGCAGAAAAGGCTATCAGACTAGCACCTGTGCAAATGGGCGGCAGGCACTTTCTTATCTGCGCGACCATGAGGTGAATTTAGTGATTACGGATTTACGCATGCCAGAACTTTCTGGAGAAGAACTGATCCGCAGGCTGAATGCAGAGCACGAAGACATTGATATCATTGTGATGACGGCTTATGGTTCTATTGAAAGCGCTGTAGATTCTATTAAGTACGGCGCAAAGGACTATTTTGTCAAAAGCAGTGATTTGGAAGAATTGATTATGAAGGTGGAGCGCCTTGCTAAGCTGAAGCGGCTTGCAGAGAAAAGCGATATTCTTCTGCGAAACCGGCAGGAGGAAACGGTATTTTTAGAATCGAAAAATCCGCAGTATCTGCGTCTTTTAGAACTCTGTGACAAGACAGCGGATACGAATATCAACGTGCTTTTGCTGGGTGAGTCCGGTGTGGGAAAAGAAGTCTTTGCCAATTATATTCATCAGAGGGGAAATAGACGAAAAGAGCCGTTTGTGCCCATTAACTGCCAAAGTCTGCCGGAAAGTGTCATTGAATCGGAATTGTTTGGTCACGAAAAAGGTAGTTTTACGGGGGCAGTGACGAAGCGAATCGGCAAGTTTGAAGAGGCAAATTTTGGGACGCTGTTTCTGGATGAAATCGGTGATTTGCCCATTAATATGCAGGGAAAACTCCTCCGCGTGCTGGAAAGCAGAAAGATTGAGCGCATTGGCAGCAACAAGTCGATTGACTTAGATGTACGACTGATTTGTGCTACCAACAAGTCCCTGGAAGAAGAAATTACAAAGGGTAGATTTCGGGAGGATCTGCTTTATCGGATCAACACGCTGACCTTGTTTATTCCACCCATTCGGCAGCGAAAAGAAGATCTGGACGGTCTGATTGCGTTTTTTCTTAAGAAGACGGAGGCAGAACAGAAGAAAAAGATTACACAGGTTGATGACCAAGTCATGCGAAGATTGCTTGCGTATGATTATCCGGGCAACGTGCGGGAATTGAAAAACATCATAGAGCGCATGGTCACGTTAAGTGACGGCGGCAGGATTACTATGGACGATTTACAGCAGCCTTTGTGCGGTATACCTGCTAGCACGCCGCAGTTTTTGCAGGAGCCTGCAACATTAAAAGAAGCACGGGCAGATTTTGAAAAGTATTACATAGAAAAAGCGTTGCAGTCTGCTTGGGGCAATGTGACCAAATGCGCAGAAACCCTGGACATTACACCAAGGCAGCTTTGGAATAAGCTGCGTACATACGGCATTGATCCTAAAACTGTGAAATAAATTTCAGTACTTAGCGGCATAAGCATGAAAAAAATTTCATACCTTTACAGAGGAAGTTTCAAGGGAAGCAGCGGAATTCCTTGAAAAATAGCAAACCGTGTCTATGGCATGGTTTTTGCTATTTTCTATCTCTGAAACAATGAATAAAAGGAGGAATTTTTATGGGTAAACAAAGAACCCCGCGACTGCCTAAAATTTGGGAAGCGCTGATCCCAATCGTTTTTATGATGGTGATTATTATTTTAAGTACAGTAAAGTGGGGATTGGATCCGCACATGCCGATTATCGCATCCTGCGTGGTAGCGTCTCTGGTAGCGGTGAAATGCGGCTATTCCTGGGCAGATATTGCAGCGGGCGCGTATGACAGCATTCGAAGAACGGTAGAAGCATTCTTGATCATTATGTGCGTTGGTATGCTGATTGGTTCTTGGGTTTGGTCAGGTACGATGCCTGCCATGGTGTATTATGGTCTGGAAATTATTTCGCCGGGGGCATTTTTAGTTGTCGGTGCGATTTTGACTGCAATTGTAGGGCTTGCAACAGGCTCTTCCTGGACTGCCTCTGGTACGGTGGGTGTTGCGCTGATGGGAATTGCTATGGGACTTGGTGTCAATCCAGCGCTGGCTGCCGGCATGGTCATTTCTGGTGCTTACACCGGCGACAAATTATCTCCGCTGTCTGACAGTACGAATGTTGCGGCAGCAGGGGCGGAAACACCTTTGTATGACCACGTCAGCGCCATGATGACGACGACGATTCCGTCATTTCTGATTTCCTTGGTACTGTATGGCATTGTGGGTGCAATCGTCATCGATGAATCTGGCTATGACGCATCTCTTGCACTGGATATTCAGAATGCCATTGCTGAAAATTTCTATCTGTCGCCTTGGATTATCCTGCCGGTTCTGGTGGTTGTCTTTGGGGCAGTGAAGAAAATTCCTGCGATTCCGTCTCTGTTGCTTGCAGCTGCCTGTGGTGGTGTTGTGGCAATGCTTGCACAGGGCGCAAGTTTTCCAGAGGTATTTGGCGGCATGCAGACTGGTTTTAGTATTGAATCTGGCAATGCAGTCACTGACAGCCTGTTGAACAGAGGCGGCATTGATTCCATGATGTGGACCATTTCTCTGATTATGTTTGCGCTGTTCTTTGGCGGCGTATTGGAAAAGTGCGGCTTTATTGAAGTACTTTTGGGCGGACTTGTGAGAAGAGTTAAGACTGTTGGCGGTCTGGTGCTTTGTACCATCGCTACAGGTATCATCTGTGATGTCGTGCTGACCGACCAGTATCTGGCGATTTTAGTACCAGGCAGAATGTACATGAAAGCCTTTGACGAAAAGGGACTGAGCAGAAGCTTCCTGTCAAGAACCACAGAAGATGGCGCTACGCTGTGGTCGCCGATGATTCCGTGGAACGGCTGCGGCGCTTATCAGTCCGCAACGCTGGGGGTATCCAACTGGGCATTTATGCCGTATGCTTTTATGAATCTGATCAATCCGGTACTTGCCATTGTTATTTCTTATCTTGGCATTGGGATCAAGTACAAGGAGTACGATGGTAAAACCAGAGCGGAAGTGAAAGCATTGAAAGCAAAGAGAAAGGCAGAAAAACGCAATGGATGAGATCAAGGCATACGATGACAGAGCCATGCGAAACTCTACAAAAATTGCAGCGGTTATCTTTGGGGTAGCGCTGATTGGGTTTAGTTTTTACGCTACAGTCAAGTATGCTGCAGTCATCGGCATGGTATTGCTGCTGGCTGTGGTGTTCCAAAAGGAGACGTACGTCAGCCGGGAGGGTGTTGTGCTGGCGTATGACTTTATCTTGAAAAAACATAAGATGATTTGGTCCTTTGAGGAAATTACGGATATTCACATCGAATACGTGGCAGATCCTGCATATGTGGCGCTGCATTTTCTGCGGGACGTGATGTCGCGCCGGCTTATTTTTCGAAAGCAGGAACTTGCTGCGGTGCTGGATCTTGCTCGCAGCGCAAAACCGAATATGCACATTGAAGAGGTGAAATCATAGAAAACATTTTCATACATCACCAAAAACGGACGGGATGCAAAGTCTGATCGGCGCTTGCATCTCGTCTGTTTTTGTCTGGCTTCCCTGTGAAAAGAAAACCTGAAAGGAATATGATGGAATAATAGTGATACGCTTTGTGAATCTGTCAATTCTTAAGGATGTTTTTGGTAATAACGTGCAATGACTTCTGCCACATCCTGCATTTCTTGGATGCCATAGCGCTGGTCGCACTGCAGCATCAGATTGTGGTTCGAAAGGTATCTGGCGTCTTCTCCCGGCGTGTAATAATCGGTGGGCAGAACCCACTGTATTTCTGGGATGATATTGTGATCGACCAGATGCTGGTAAAGCTCGTCTCTGTCTTCTGCCAGAAGGGTCAGTCCAAAAGGAACTTGTGTGCCGTCTGGCGCAATATCCTTGCTGAGCAAAGTAATTTCTGGTATTTGCTGCAGCCGGTCATAGAGACAGCGGAAATTTTCCATGCGCCGTGCCATAAGCATTTCTGCATTCGTATGAAAGAAAATATGCCGGGAGGCAGCGGTCATTTCCCGCGGCGTCAGGTTGACGTAGCGGCTGGCGTTGGCTCTTTTTTCGCAGCGCAGATAGGTTTCTTTTTCCAGTGCCGGATCAGCGTCGTAAAGGGGTCGCATGACAGAAATCAGCAGTTCCTGATACACGCTTTCGTCATAGGCATTTGCAAGAGACGGCAGTGTCGGGGCATCATCAGAAGTCATGGTACGGTTGATGGCGCAGAGACCGCCGTCGGTCATCGGAAACCATTTGCGTGTGCTTGCTACGACATAGTCGCCAAAGCCAATGGTACGCGGGGCTGCAGGGACTGGTGATGTAGAAAACAGCGCCTGGGTGATATCCTCCATGATCAGAAGTCCACGGGCAGCTGCCAGTTTGCGCAACTGTGCTGTAATGGAAGCAGGCTGCGGCACACTGAAATAGTGGATGATATAAAGCATGCCGACGGTATCGTCCAGCTTTGACTCCAAATCTGCAAGGTCGATTTCTAAGTTTCGGGTAACACGATAAAAGTCGTAGGGCAGCCCTGCCCATTCTATCGCGCTGATCACAGACAAGCATAGATAGTCGGGCAGCAAGACTTTTTTGCCTGCCATCTTCTTTGTGCAATGCTGCAGTGCGTAAACGGAAGCGGTGCGCCCGTTATTGGTGTAAATCTTGCGGGTGTACTGTTCAGCATCCGCGTCAAGACGCAGGGTAAACGCTTCTTTGACAGGCGGTTTTGCGAGAAGTGCACCGTCTACGCTGTAAAATCCTCCGATTAACATAGGTTAGTCCTCAAAGACCGGATAAACCGGAATATCGTCTCGTTTTAAGAATGCGGTCAGGCAATGAACGGAGCCGCCGCCTTTTTTTATTTCGTCAAGATCTAGTTCGATGACTTCAATGCCTTTCTGCTGCAGCAGTTCTACTGTGCGCGGCGAACCCTTCGGCATGATAATTTTACCCGGCTCCAGCGCCACAGAGTTTGCAGCAAAGTTGATTTTTTCTTCAAAGGTTGGGATTTCTACAAATTCAAAACCGCGTTTTTCCAGTTCTTCGTAGATGATATCCGGTGTAATGTACGGATAGGTCACTGCTACGTTGGTATCTACGATGGAAAGGAAGCCGTCCAGATGGTTCTGGTTTCTCGCGATGCTCAAGGTGATGACATTTTTGACGCCCATGTGATGGAAGGTATCGGTTACCTGCGCGAGCCCTTCCTGATTGCAGCGGGAGCCGGTTCCTACGAAAACGGTTTCACGGTCTACCCAGGTAGCGCAGGCGCCGTCAAAGATGCCGTTTCCGTGGATGGTTTTTACGATTGGCACACCGTGCTTTGCCACTTCTTGGGCAGCGTATTTTACTTCGTTGTGACGGATTTTGATACCGGGTCTTGTGACGATCACCCCTTCTGGGGTACCCAGCACTAAGTCGTGACAGTACATGGCGTTAGGACAACCTGGATCTGTTTCGTCGATGTTATAAACGGTAATGCCGTGGTCGCGATAAACCTGTACGAGCTGATCGTGCTCCCATCTGGCTTTTTCCACGTCGATGAAGTCGCGGAAATAGATGGAAGCGGGATCTTTGATCTGTTCGATTTCTTTGCCTGGTCGATGAACGAGCACGGTGCGCAGTGTTCCGATTTCGGAAGTGACGCTGAAATTGTCGCCCCAAACGGCGGGCATGTCTTCGTAAAATGTATTGAATTTTTCCATAAATAAAATTCTCCTTTATTAGGCAGCATCCGTTTTTTGGCGCTGCACCACAAGTTTCAATGGTACGGATTATCCTCTTGCCAAGGTGGCGCTGCAGCAGTGCACAGAACCCCATCCTTTGAGCACTTCGTCAAAGTCCAGACTGATGACTGTAACGCCGCTTTCTTCCAGCGCTGCTTTGGTCTTTGGATTTCCCTGTGCCTGTATCACAACGCCCGGTCGCAGGGCAACGATGTTGAGACCGAGAGAAAATCTGGCTTCGTCCTGATCTGGTGCATCGATGATTTGGTAGCCGGCGTGCATCAGGTATTCTACCACATCGTAAGGAACCTGACGGGTGTTGATGATGACTTTATCCACGTCAACAAAGTTCATAATGCCGTCAAGGTGGGCGTTGGTGTAAGGGATCGGCACAGGCAGAATGGTTTCCACTCCTTGCTCTCGCAGTACATGGGCAACTTGATTGTAACCGGATTCGTTGGTACGGGAACTTCTTGCCAGAATTGCCGTCTTCCTGTCTACCCAGAGACAGTCAGCGCCCTCAAACGTGCCCGTACCGGTGATGGTTTTTACGATAGGAACGCCGATTGCCGCAAGGGCCTTTGCCATCGCCACTTCTTCTCCGCGGCGGCAAGGCAGGGCAGGTCGGCAGATGATTGCGCCCTCAGGTGTCATGAACATGAGATCGCGGCAGTAGACCGCATTGGGGCGGTCAAGGCGCTGGTCTTCCAGAAAATGAACCGTTACACCTTCACGCACATAGAGGTCCACAAGCCTTTGATGGGCTTCGCGGAATTTGTCTGGGTCGATTCCCTCACGAAAGCGGGCTTCTTCCCAGGAAAAATCGTCAATTTCTGCGCCGGGTCGCCGGAGCATGACGCTTTTTAGGGGTGCGACCTGAGAAGAAATGCCAAAGTCGCCCCAATAGGTAGGGAGCTGCGCTTCAAAAGGGGTTTCATCCCGTCGCAGATTTTTATCTTTGCTGAGTTCTAAAAATGCCATATAAAAACCTCCAGGTGATCAATATGGCGAAGCCCGTCCCGCCGCTTTTGTGTTGGGGGAAAGGGCGGAAAACGGGGCTTCGCGTCATAACAATAGAAAAAGTTTAAGCTTCGACTTTCTTTCCATAGAGTTTGGAAAGGGTAAGTACTGTGACGACCAGCAAGGCGATGCCGACAGGCAAGGCGATGATGCTGCCGGTTAAACCTGCGACTGCATAGGTGACGATTGAAACGCTGCCGACCATCAGCGCGTAAGGCAGCTGGGTCTTGACATGGGATAACAAATCACAGCGTGCACCATTTGCCGACAGAATGGTGGTGTCAGAAATCGGTGAGCAGTGGTCGCCAAACAGTCCGCCGGAAAGCACAGAGGCGATGGCAACGTGCATCGGTGCGTGCAGCGCCATGGCAGCAGGCACAGCGATGGTCATCATAATGGAGAAGGTGCCCCAGGAGGAACCCGTGGAGAAAGAGATCACAGCGCTGGCTACAAAGATGATGACTGGCAGAATCCAAGCAGGTACGTTATCCTGCAGCATGTTTACGACGAATTCTGGACCACCCATGGTCTTTGTTACACTGCTGAGTACCCAGGCCAGAAGCAGGGTGATAAATACACTTGCGATGCTTTCAAGACCAGCCACATAGTCCTGGCAGATTCGCTTGAAAGATTTGATTTTTAATACGACTACTAAAATGATATTGGCCACAGCACCAAATGTAAAACCTGCGATTAAGGCGCCACGCAGCGCGTCACCGTCAACGGATTTGAATGGAAATCCCTGCGGACAAAGCATGAAGCACAGGGTACCGACCATAACCAGAAGGGGAATGATCATCACCATCGGGCGACTGTTTTCCAGCTTGGCGTCGGTATCAATTTTGACGGCCGCCGCAATTTCTCCTTCGGGGGCGACCTGACCGGCAAGGGCTCTCTGTTCTGCGCTGTGCATCGGACCAAATTCTTTTCTGGTAAAGGCAATCAGCGGTACCATCAGAAGGGATAGCAGTGCGTAGAATTGGAACGACCAAGCTTTCAGCAGCATATCCCATTCTGTGGAGGCATAACCTGCCGCCTGAAATTCTGTACCCATCAGTCCCATGATGTAAGCGCCCCAGCCAAGGAATGGCACCAGAATGGAAAGTGGAGACGCAGTGGTGTCTAAAATCCACGCCAGTTTTTCTCTGGAAACTTTCATCTTGTCGGTTAAAGGCTGGATGATTGGACCTGCGATA
>CANBFZ010000061.1 GCA_947367725.1 uncultured Eubacterium sp. | reverse complement strand
TCTCCAATGCCAATGTATGAAATTTGCAGATGTAAGTCTGTTACGACACTGGAAAAACTGCGCAGTTTTCCCCTTTTATCATAGCGTTTATGGCTTAAGTCTGGCCATTTCAATGCCTCAAAGGCACGCACATCAGCAGCCTTCTGCAGTTTTTTACTGTAGGACAACTTCAACCTGCCATTTCGCACACGATACTGATTCGTAAGGCGTAGCAGCTCTGTTTGAAATCGCTTTCCATACTCCGATTTCGAAATCGTTTCTCTACGTCTTTGCGAAAGCCCTACCATCTCGTCAGTACCTACCTTGCTGCCAACTGCTGGTACTGCTATATCCACAGCTTCTGCAGCCGATATACTGCTCGAAAACAACATACAAAAGGAAACGCACCACCAAAGAATTCCTTTTTTACTTAACATAATCCACACCTCCAATGCGCTGCTTCATGCAGGTCTGCCCTTCTGCAAACCTTCTTCTGGCAGCCATTGTACAGGAAAATCAGTGGAAAAGAAAGGGGAAAAATGGATCGTTGCCCATACCCCTTGCAATATGGGGAAATTAGTGAAAGAAAAACACGCAATTGGACGTTTCTATTTTGTGGTAAATGTAAAATTAAGGATATATCGTATCTCTTTTGCTGGAGATCATTGTTATTTTACATCGGATTAACCATAAAATCCCATACAAAACCGCCGTCCTGCGCAGGCTCATTCAGCCTGCTTGGACCGTGACCTACTCAGCAGTTCACTGAACTGCTTCGTTTCAGGTCACGCCTTTCGGTTCAAGTCCTGTCCCAAGAATATAACAATAAAAAACGCCATTTTATAAAATAGCGTTTTTCTTTTTCTTTGGTTGCGGGGACAGTCCATTGCGCGCTTTTGCTTTGCAAAACCGCCGTGCTTGTCTCCCTTTTCGGTCGCCTTCGCACCTTATGCCTAAACAACTTTCCGCTGGAAACTTGTTCTTCACGGCATAAGCCTTTCGGTTCAAGCCCTGTCCCTTCTCTATAACACGAAAAAAGCCGCCCTGTGGACAGCTTTTTTCGTAATTTGGTTGCGGGGACAGGACTTGAACCTGCGACCTCCGGGTTATGAGCCCGACGAGCTACCAACTGCTCTACCCCGCGATATTCATTTGCTACAGATTAAAGATTGGTGCCGGAAACCGGGGTCGAACCGGTACGATCGGTAAGGATCGCAGGATTTTAAGTCCTGTGCGTCTGCCAATTCCGCCATTCCGGCACAGCAATTTGAATCTGTCAAAAAAATGGCTCCGAGAGTGGGGCTCGAACCCACAGCCTACCGGTTAACAGCCGGTTGCTCCACCATTGAGCTATCTCGGAACAATGTTCCGTCATTCCTGACGGCAGATATTATTATATACCAATTACCTGGTAATTGTCAATAACTTTTTCAATATTTTTGGTTTTCTTTCCCAGATGCCATGTGCATCGCACAAAAGACCTGTATAAAAAACTCTATCTCCTATTATAGCAAAAAATTTCTGTTTTATTCCATAAAAACACCTTTTTATTAAAAATCTAAGCGTTTCGTTGTAATGCAGCCAGCGCTTCTCCATTGGTTTACAAAATAATGCCGCAGACCAACAAGAAAAGCAGTAGACACAAAGTTTTAAATATGAATCTCGTTTGACCGCGGCGTGCTTTGATTATAACATATCCTTATATTAAAATCTACGCCGAATTTCGTTTTCCTACAACAGGAAAAAGCAGCTGCCCGATTACGACAAGCTGCTGCTTTTTTCTGCTTGATCCAGTTCTATATTGTGTTTCACGACTTCTATCTTTTGGCGATACTTTTCTGCCTGCGCAGACGCACCGCTGCCTTCATAATAAGAGACCAGCCGTTCCATGGTTTCAAGATTGCTCGGAGACAGTTTCAGCACCTGCAGATAACAACGCTCTGCTTCCGTTCCATCACCGGTTTCCTCAGCTGCAATACCCAGATAATACCACAGTGGCCACCAGGTATTAAACCGTGCATCCTCCTGATACGCAGACAGCACCGCAATCCCGTCTGCAAACCTGCCTGCCAGAATGTGATTATAGCCTTCTTCAATTTTAACAGGCTCTGCCAGCTTTTCCAGCCAGCCGCTGACTTCCTCCTTCTGTTCATCACTATTGGAAAGAGACAGAAACGTTTCAAAGGTCAGCTTTGCTTTCACATAGAGTCCCATATTCAGATAGCCATACCCCAAGAAATAGAAGCCCATATCAAAGTCAGGTTTCATCAGCGTCAGCTTCTCAAAGGCTTCCAGAGATTCCGCCTTGTAGCGACCAATGTATTCTTCTCCCTCACCGCTCTCATAAGAGTCTTTGCAAGCTCTTCCATAGCAGTACAGTGCATCAGCCGACGATGGATCCAGCAGCAGCGCACCGCGAAAGCAGATGCAAGCGTAGTCAAAATCGTGTTTGGCTGCCGCCTCCACCCCTTCATTTAAGAGCGGCTTTACAAACTCTTTTGTAAAGGTTCTGAGAATATAGGCCACATATTGATCCCTATATTTAAAATTGATATCACAGCCGATAATAAACGCCATATTCTGTGCAATCACAAGGGTTGACAGGCCTGTCATGGCAGTTTTGCGAATGGGCACCGGCACGCCAGTCAAAATATCAGCGATTTCTGCCTTGGCCAGATAGCTTTCCGACAGTTCGTCAAAGACAAACTGATCTACGTGCGGCATCAGATATTCTCCAATGCGATCCTTAAGCATCTGCACTTCGTTCTGTTCAACATTCATTCCATGTTCCATCCTTTTTTATGAAATTTTTTCACTGCATCAAAGTTCATCGTCTCTGCCAAATCTGCGGCAAGCAGTTCCTTCACGCCAGCAGAAAGATCCGGCGTTTTTACGGCAGCGTGCTGCTCCATCTCCTTGGCAAAAGCATATAAAATTCGATACAAGTCCTCTTTTTTATGGGATCTATGCTGATAACCTTTCTCATAAAACCAGGCAGACAGCGTTTCGTAAAACTGAAAGGCCGTCTCAGCTGCTGCAGTACACAAAAAGGCTAACGCCTGCGAAAATCCGCCTTTATTCGCATATAAATCCAGCACATGCTCTATCATTTTCAGCCGCACCAATTCTTGCGCAGAAAGATATGCATTTGCAATCACCTCGTAGGGCGCCTCTGCCCTGAATAAGTAACCGTGCTGCTGCGCCTCTCTTCGCACCGACGTGCCTTTGAGCAGCTTTAAAAAGCCAAGCTGCAGATTGTCTGCACCCAGTGCATAAACCCGGTTGAAAGAATCCGCAAAGGAATCATAATCTTCATAGGCAAGTCCGGCAATCAGGTCTACATGAATATGGCAATTTCCAAGAGAGATGAGTCGCGCAATCTTCTGCAGCAAATCCGCAGTCTGTGCAGATCTGCAAATGGCAGAAAGGGTACGTGCATTGGTCGTCTGAATGCCGATTTCAAACTGAAACAGCCCCTTTCGGGCTCCGGCAAGCAGCGAAAGACAGTCTTCATCCAGCAGTTCGGCACAGATTTCAAAGTGAAAATTCGTCACGCCGTTATCGTGGTCCATCAGAAACTGCCAGATATCCCGCGCCCGCTGTTTGTCGCAGTTAAACGTCCTATCTATAAATTTCACCTGCCGCACGTTCTGCTGCAGAAAATAAGAAAGTTCCGTGCAAACCCGCGAAAAGGGCAGCGTCCGAACTGTCTTCTCCAGGGAAGAAAGACAATAGCTGCAGCGGTAAGGACAGCCTCTGGCAGACTCATAGTAGACAACTTTGTCCGGTTCTGGCTTTCGCAACCGGTACGGAAACGGAATTTGTGCTGCCGAAAGCGGTGGTGCGTCTTCCGTTTCCAGAATCGCACCGTCTGCCCGAAAAGAAAAACTCTGTATTTGCGCAACATCCATCGGCTCGCCGCCAGTTTGCATCAGCATCTGGCAAAACTGCGAAAACGGCAGTTCTCCTTCTCCGCGAATCACATAGTCCACCCACGGATTTTCTGTCATAAACCCCTGCGTATCATAGCTGACCTCTGGTCCGCCTAACAAAATCCGAAGGGCTGGATTTGCCTGTTTTAGCGTTCTACCAAGGCGGCAGATCGATTCGATATTCCAGATATAACAGGAGAAACACACCAGGTCGTATTCACCCCGCAGAATTTCTCCATATACATAACCAGGTTCATTGTTAATGGTGAATTCCTGCAGCGTTACGGCAATCCCCGTTTCTTCTGCCACATGGTGCAGATAGCGAAGCGCCAAATTTGCATGAATATATTTGGAATTTAGGGTGGTAAGCAATATCTTCATTATAGCATCCTGAATCTTTCATCCTTTAAAAGGCCGGTATCTTCCATGGCTCGCGTAAGCTGCTCCATCATCCGCGGCTTATCCGCCGGCAGATTTCCCCGCAGGGAGACATAATTAGAAGCGTGATTACTCCGGAAAACACACGTTCTGCTCGGATTGGCATGTTTCAGAAGAAGATAAGTTTCCGCCACCACTTCCTCCGCCGAAAGCAGTTTGAGTTCGCCCCGGTTAATCTGCTCGACAATGGGCGCGCGGTTATCCAGCATCAAAGTCAAAAGTCCCACATAAGAAGCATTCATTTCGCTGATCATCTTTCCGGTTTCGATGGCATGCTCTTCCCAGCCATCCTTGCCTGCAAGACCAGAAATAAAGGTCACTGACGCAGGAATTCCTGCCGTTTCAATTTTCTGCACTGCAGCGATCATTTCCTCTCTGCTGACCCCTTTGCAAATCATGTCCAGCACCTTCTGGCTGCCAGATTCTGCGCCCAGGTAAATCATACCTATGCCGTGCTCCCTAAGCGTCACAAGTTCCTCCGGTGTTTTCCGCAGCACATCCTGCGCAGAACCGTACACGCTGACTCTGCGGCATTCTGGAAACAGCGTCCGAATTTTATCTAAAATCACAAGAAGTTTTTCCGTCGCAAGACAGAGTGCATCTCCGTCGCAGAGGAAAATCCGCTCTACATTGCGATAGGTTTTTCTCGCCGTTTCCAAATCTTCCATGACTTCAGAAACATCCCGCACCCGAAATAATTTATCCTTAAACATGCTGCAGAAGGTACATTTGTTATGCGAACAGCCGATGGTCACCTGAATCAAAAGGCTGTAAGCCTCACTGGGCGGTCTGTAAATATCCCCTTCATATCTCATGGTTTCATACTTTCCTTTCCGTCTTTTCAAAAAGTCTTACATGCGTTCCGGCGCTTTCATACCCAGCAGCGCAAGACCGTTTCTGATGGCGTTTTTCGCAGCCAGTACCAGCGCGACTTTGGCAGTCTTTTCTGCTTCATTGTCAGTCAGAATATGCTCATCATGATAGAACCGGTTAAAGCCCTGGGCAATATCTACAATATGTCTGGTCACAATAGACGGTTCAAACTTCTCACCTGCATCTGCCACAACGTTCGGGAATTTATACAAAAGCTTCGCCAGTTCATATGCACTTTCACTGCAGAGGTACTGGCAGTCAATGGCAGAAAGCGCCGCTGCTTTTTCTGTCACATCAGCACCTGCTTTGCGCAGCACAGATGCACATCTTGCATGGGTATACTGCACATAAGGACCCGTTTCTCCATCAAAATTGAGTACCTTATCCCATTTAAACACATAATCTTTGATCCGGTTGTTGGAAAGTTCCTGGAAGATTACCGCGCCGATGCCCACCGTCTTTGCTACTTCATCAATCTCGTCGGCTGAAGCGTTCGGATTCTTTTCTGCAATGATTTCTCTCGTCTTTTCAACGGCCTTGTTCAGTACATCTTCTAAGAATACCACTCTGCCATGTCTTGTAGACATGGTGCCCTCTTCTAAGCTGACAAGACCGAACGGTACGTGAATACAATCCTTCTCCCATTCGTAGCCCATCAACTGCAAAATCTTCTTCCACTGCGCAAAATGCAGATTCTGCTGCGACGCAACCACATAAATATTTTTATAAAAATCGTACGTTTCTTTTCTATAGTTTGCAGCGGCAATATCTCTGGTGATATACAGGGTAGAGCCGTCGGATTTCGTAATCAGCGCAACGCCAAGTCCGTCTTCTTCCAAATTTACAATCTGCGCGCCCTGGGACTCCTGCATCAGTCCTTTTTCTTTCAGTTCGTTGACAAAGCGAGGCATTTTGTCGGAGTAAAAGCTCTCGCCTGCATAAGAATCAAAGGTAATGCCCAGCATGTCGTAAACCCGATTGAACTCTTTCAAAGACTCATCACGGAACCACTGCCACAGTTCTGTTTCTTCTTTTTCTCCGTGTTCCAGTCTGGTAAATATTTCTCTCGCTTCATCATCAAGTTCCGGATGGTTTTCTACCTCTACATGGAACTTGGTATAGTAACTGAGCAATGTCTTAATCGGTTCTCTCACTACATCTTCCTTGTTGCCCCAGTGTCTGTAAGCGCAAATCATCTTACCGAACTGGGTACCGTAGTCACCCAAATGATTGATTCTCACCACATCATACCCCAGCGCATCGTAAATCTTGTAGATGGCATTTCCGATTACAGTGCTTCTGATGTGACCGATATGGAACGGCTTTGCGATGTTCGGAGAAGAATACTCCACAATCACTTTCTTACCACCACCTAAGTCAGATTTTCCAAAATCCTCGCCTTTGGAAAGCACTTCGTCCAATACATCTTTCACAAAGGCTTCTTTGGAAATGAACATATTGACATAGGCATTCACCGGTTCTACCTTTTCAAAGATCGCTTCACCGCGAATACCTTCTGCAATTCCTTTTGCAATGAGCGGCGGTGCTTTCCGCAGCACTTTCGCCAGCTTGAAGCAAGGGAACGCATAGTCTCCCATCTTCGTGTCCTGCGGCACTTCTACCATATCTGCAATTTCCGCAAGTTCCAGACCATCTACATGCTGTGCAATGGCTTTTGCGATTTCTTCTTTAAAATTTACCATCGTTGATCTCCTTTTCTGAAATGACTTTGATTCCTCTCTCCTGAAGCTTTCCTGCAAAACAGCCTGTACCTGCTGTCAAGGTTCCCGTAAAGGTGCCGTCATAAATCTGCCCGCTGCCGCAGGAAGGACTATTGGCTTTTAGGATTGCTCCCTCTATTGGCTCGCCGCGTTTCTCCGCGTGTTTTATGGCTTTTGCAAGGGCTGCTGCTGCGCCCCGTTCAAAAGCGGCAGTCACGTCGGCGCCCGTTTGATCCAGGATACGGCCGCCTGCGTATTCTGCCGGCGGTCTGGGCACAGGAAGCCCGCTTTCTGCTTCTGGGCACACGCCATAGCAACTGTGTGCCTGGCAGAATGCGACGACTGCCTGATTTCGGTTATTGCCTCCATTATATTTGCAATTTTCACCAAGGAGGCATCTGCTGATTAGGTACATCGTATTACTCCGTTTTCAGACTGACGATGGTCACACCTTCGCCGCCTTCATTATAATTCCCTTTGCGAAAAGACGCAACGTGTTTATGCCGTTTCATCATATCCCGCAGACCATTTTTTAAAATTCCCTCACCTCTGCCATGAATGACGGTGACTTCAGAAAGCCCCGCCACATAAGCGTCATCCAGGTATTTATCTACTTCCACAACCGCATCATCCAGGTATTTGCCCTGTACATTCATGGTGATAGAAATATGCTGCGCTTTTTTCTTATAAAGACTGCCGTAACCGCTGGCTTTGGGTTTCTTCTTTTTCTGGCTGCCATCATGAATCAGCATCAAATCATCCACATTGAGATTGGCTTTCATGATACCGATTTTTACAAGCAGGTCACCTTTCTCATCCGGTAATGACAGTACCTCACCGTTTTGATCAAGGGATACCACTTTGACCCGATCGCCCACCTTAATTTCGGCGGCGCTGACCGGATTGCTGTTGACTTTGGCAATGATGCGCGCTGCATACTTTTCTTCTTTTTCCCGCAAGCGTTTCCGGTTTTTATCGTAGCGCCGGTTTCGCTCGCCCATACTCTCCAGTTTGGAAAGTTCTTTCAGTTCTTTCTGCACTTCGGTGGCGGTTTCTCTCGCGTCACGCAGCATGCTTCTGGCTTCTTCTCTGGCGTTAGCAATGATTTTCTCCTTCTTTGCAGAAAGCGCTGCCAGTTCCTTTTCTAATGTCTCTTGCTGTTTCTGCATGGCAATTCGAATCGAGATTGCTTCGTCTCGCTCTGCTTCCGCTCTTTTTCGGTCTGCCTCAATGGTACTGATAACCTCTTCAAAACGGATATCGCCTCGTTCAATCAGTGCCGCAGCTCTGTCAATCAGATGATCCGCAAGCCCCAGTTTCTTTGAAATCTCAAAGGCATTGGATTTTCCCGGTACGCCGATAGAAAGCCGGTAAGTCGGACTCAATGTCTCCACATCGAATTCCATAGAGGCATTTTCCACGCCTTCTGTTGAAAGCGCATACTTTTTTATTTCGTTATAATGGGTCGTCGCAACGGTGGTCGCCCCCTGCCGATACAAAGTTTCCAAAATAGAGATTG
>CANBFZ010000060.1 GCA_947367725.1 uncultured Eubacterium sp. | reverse complement strand
TTTACGATCGGCATTTCATCGGAGAAGATGGCTCTGCCCATCATCGGTCCGCCCATGATGATTTTCTTTGGTTCCGATTTGTATCCGCCGCAGAATTCGATGACGTCGTGAATCTGCGTACCGATCGGCGCGATAATGTTCTTCGGCTGTGCGACTGCATCACCGTCGACGGTCATTCTCTTGTTAATAAGAGGCACACCGGTTCTGAAGTACTGTCCGACAAAGGCAACGGATGTAACGTTGGAAAGAATAATGCCAAGGTCAGCAGGCAGTACGCCAGCTTTCATTTCTTTGCCTGTAATCTCGTAAACCAGTACACGTTCTGCACCCTTTGGATATCTGTCCTGCAGCGTGAAAGTATGCATATTGGTCAATCCCTGTTCTGCAAACATCTGATCCAGTTTCGCAATGGCATCAGGTTTGTTGGACTCGATGCCCACATAGGCTTCATCCAGGTTTAGATACTTCATGATCAGCTTCATCCCATCGATGATATCCTGCGTATCTTCCAGCATGCCTCTGTGGTCAGAGGTAATAAACGGTTCGCACTCTGCTGCATTCAGAATTAAAGTATGTACATCGTCAATATTCTTTGGGTTGTACTTGATGTGTGTCGGGAAAGACGCACCGCCGAGGCCAACAAGACCACTCGCTCTAACCGCCTTCACAAAGCCTGCCAAATCATCTACTTCAGGAACTTTAATGTCCTCACACATTTCTTGTTTTTTGTCAGTCTCAATTACAACTAACGTGTCATTTCCTCCAACTGCGGAACGCTGGCTCTCAATAGCTACAACAGTTCCGGATACGCTGGAATGAATCGGGGCACTTACAAAAGCATCCGTATCGCCGATGAGTTGTCCCACCTTGACTGTATCCCCTTTGGCGACCAAAGGCTTACAAGGTGCGCCAATATGCTGCGACATTGAAATTTTCACAATGTCGGGAATCGGCATCACTTCGGTTTCACAGCCGGCAGTGTTCTTATAATGACCGGCGTCGATGCTATGTAAATGCTTTGCATTTGCGCTCATAATTTGAAACCTTCCTTTCTAAAAATAGCTTCCTTATAATCATACATCGTATATTATACTACAACGCTCAGCAAAAATCATTACATTTTTACAGAAAAACCTATTTCTCAGAATTTTCCAACATGGTCTAGAAAAATCATGTACGCACTAATATATGTAAGACAGTGTTGATTCATGCCGAAGTTTACGCTGCAATTGTTTACACTGACAATAGGGAGAAGGGGCAGCGCTGGACATCTTTCCCCTTCATAAATAAACATGCTGCGCAAAGATATTCCTCACGCAGCATGGCTCTATGGGTTTAAGTTAATTTCTTTATTTTCGTTCTAATTTTCCAATCTGTTCCGCCCAGTATCCCCAGGCTTCCGTAATCAGCTTGCGGCCTGCAAACATTGCAGCAAGGGATGAGTCCAGCGCCGGTGCAATTTCTACCACATCAAATGCCATAATAGGCAGTTCGCGGAACAGTTTTTCCAGCAGCGTCAATGCCATGCGGGAAGTCAAACCGCCGAACTGGGGCGTGCCGGTACCCGCCGCATAAGCAGGATCCAGGGCGTCAATGTCAAAGGTGATGTACACTTGCTTGAACTTTTTCATCTTTTCGATGCAGTCAGCCGCAACTGCCTCAATGCCTTCTTGATAGCAATCGTATGCCGTCTTCACCTGCACATTACCTTCTTTGTATAACTCAAATTCATCCGATTCGATGGAACGAATTCCAATGAAATACAGATTCTCTAAAGATGTCACATGTTCCAGTTCCAGTGCTCTGCGCTCAGTGCTGCCGTGGGACAGCAAGTCGCCCTCCAGGGCTTCGCACAAATCCATGTGCGCATCAATGTGAATAATGCCAAAGGGATCCTCCACCGCATCGTTTATGCCTCTTTCCACCGGAATCGTTACAGAATGATCGCCGCCGACCATCGTAAAGCGAACGCCTTTCCGCACCAGATCTGCAACATAGTTCTGCACTTCCGCAAAGACTGCTTCTCTGTCGCTGCCTTCAAAGTCGCCTCCATCCACCACCTGCAGCCCATCAAACCATTCTAAACGCTCTGTACACGGCGTGGAATGCAGCGTATTGGCACGGAGCATTTGCGGTGCTTCTGCTGCCCCGCCGCGATAACTGACACCTCCGTCATAGGGAATCCCGAAAATCACCACATCTGCATTTTCCTCTTTCAAATCCGGGCGATTCAGACCGCACCATGCACGCTTATCCTTTGCAAACGCATTTTTAACTTGCATTGTATACACTCCTTTTCATTTACTACCCTTTATTTCCGCAATAACCGTGCCAAAATAAAAAATCTGTGATTGCAAGCCTTCTTCGTTTCCTCTGTTTTCAAATGCAAAAAATTTTACATCTCTTAAGCAAAATTTTTTACCTTACTGTTTTAACAATCGCCGATAATCGATTTGCAATTTGTCAATTTTATACTTCAAAGCCTGTCTAGTAATCTGCAGCTGCCCCGCCGCTTGATTCAAAGAGGTCGCATGCTTTAAAGTGCTTTCCAGAATTTCTTTTTCATAGCGATTCATGATTTCTGCCAAACTGCCATCAGGTGCTGCACGATCCCTTTCTCCCAACATACCGCTTCCAGAAATCAGATAGTCTGGCAAATCTGTCAGTCCGATCACATCACCTTCGACCAGATTGAACGCAGACTCCAGCACATTGCGCAGTTCTCTCACATTGCCTGGCCAATTATAATCTTGCAGTGCTTTTTCTGCAAAAGGGCTGATGCCCTGCACAGATTTTCCCATCCACTGATTAAACAAGTCGATAAAGTGAGAAGTCAGAAGCGAAAGATCTTCCTTTCGATCTCTCAGGGGCGGCACCAGCAGCTGCACCACGCTGAGACGATAAAACAAATCCTGCCGCATTTTCCCGTTTTCGATGACCTCATTGGGACGCACGTTCATGGCTGAAATCAACCGGACGTCCACTTCTGTATAAACCTCCGCACCCACTTTCATATAACGCTGCTCTTCGACAGCTTTCAAAAGTTTCGCCTGCAGTTCCAGGCTCATAGAATTGACCTCATCCAAAAATAAGGTGCCGCCGTCGGCAAGTTCAAAGAGCCCTTTCTTATTTTCTGCCCCAGTGAAACTGCCCTTCACAGTTCCAAAAAGTGTGCTCTCAATGAGTGCGTCTGGAACGGCTGCACAGTTCAGAGAAATGAACGGTTTCTTCTTCCGTCTTCCGTGACTGTGAAGCGCCTCGACAATGAGCTCTTTTCCCGTGCCTGACTCACCGATGACCATGACAGGCGAATCGTTCTTTGCGATTTTCAGAAGCTTCTCTTTCAAAGATTCCATATCCGGATTTTGCGTCACAATATCATCTACCGTATAGCGTTCTCTCTTTTTGGAAATCCCGTCCGCATGTTCGGGTAGCTCTACAGAAAGATCAATACTACCGATCAACTCCCCATTGTTTTCTATGGGAAACGTGCTGGTCATCGTAGTATGCCGCCTGCCAGACGGTTCAGTCAGCGTCTGTTTCTGATTCAGTACGGGAAGCCCTGTCGCCATCACTTTGGCGTGGGTGCTGTTATGTTCCGAAAGCTCTGGATACACCGTGAAAAGATTTTTCCCCAAAATATCATCCGTTCGCAGATATGCCTTGTCCTCCGTCACCATTGCAGAATACTCTATGATGTTTTCTCTATTTACAATCAGAATCGCATCAATTCTGCCGTATAATTTCGTAAATTTTTCTAAGCTGTTGATCTGCATCGCTGCTCCATTTCTGCTCGTCTTTGACACCCGCTCTATGATGTCTCTATTTTGGTAAATCCTAATCTTTGCAGTCTTTCACAAAAATCTTCTGTGAAATCCTGTTCACTGCCCCAAGAGATATTAAAAATTCCTGTGCCGCCGCCTGCGCCGATGACATCTACAAAGCTGCTCTTTGTATCACCGCTGACAGCTACCGTCAAGCTAGTGTAGCTTTGACTGCGCATATAATACTTTTCAAACACCATAAGGTACAGTCCTGCGCCATCTTCTGCATGGCAGATTTCACCTCGCAGTTCCACAGAACTTCCCAGCTTCGGTGCAAGTTCCTTCACCAATGCCGCGGTTTCCAGCACCCCTTGATTGCCCACCAATGTCATCTTTGCCATACGTTACTCCTTTCCCACAACAACTCTTCCCAATTCGTCGACACCTATCACCTTTTCGCCTGCCGCCCGCAACTGCGCCACATACTGCACTACCGTCTCGTCCATGACCTCCCCAGGACACACGAGAGGAATGCCCGGCGGATAAGGAATCACCGACGAAGCGCACACTCTGCCCGCCGCTTCCAAAAGCTGCACGCGTTCTCTCTCCAAAGGAATCGCTCTCTGCTCGACTTTTCCTCGATCCCACACCTTGCACAAAGCGCTTTCGCCCTCTTTTTCTTCCCGGAATGTTCGTTGCTTTGCGATTTCCGAAAGGGCGGAAAGCAGCCTTTCATAGTCACATCGTCTATTACCGATTCCGCTCATGCACATCACGATATCACCGGTGACCAGCTCTGTAAAAATCCCCCGCTCTATGAGTTGTGCCTCCAGTTCCAGCCCAGAAATGCCATAGGCGCTCATATCCAGATTGATCTTTGTGTCATCCAGCAATGGATGTTGCATAAGCCGCAGGTCTTTCAGTTCGGCGGCTTTTTCATAAAAATACTGTAAATTCTCTTTCCATTGGCGGATCAAAGTCTCGCCCTTTTTTTCAAGAAGATCCGCATTGATATCCAAAGATGCCATCAAGAGATAGGACGGGCTAGTGCTTTCAATCATCTGCAGTTTATCCTCAAACACATACGGATCAATTCGCTCTGTACACAGATTCGCTACCGCACTCTGGGTAAATGCCGCCAGTGTCTTATGCACGCTGTTGATCACAATATCTGCGCCTAAATTTTCTGCAGCTTTGGGATTGTCCCCACAATACAAATCGAAAAATTTCAGATGGGCGCCATGGGCTTGATCCACAATGAGAAGTTTGCCCGCACCATGTACGATCTCTGCAATCGCGCCAATGTCACTGCAAATCCCATAATAATTGGGGCTTGTCAAAAGCACCGCATTGCTGTCCGGATGTTCACGCAGGCAGCGAGCAATTTCCATCGGTGTAACCTGACCGGAAATGCCATAGTCCTCTATCAGCTCTGGCTGAGCGTAGATCGGCTGTCCCCCTGCCAACATCACACCGTTTAATACCGATTTGTGACAATTCCGCGCCATAATCAGCTTTCCGCCCCTTGGCACCGCAGTCATAATGGCGGCAATCAGCCCTGTACTGCTGCCGTTAATGAGTAGATAACTCTTCTTTGCATGATACATCGTCTGATACCGATGCATGGTTTCTGCGATAATGCTTTCTGTCTGAAACAAGTTGTCAGCACCGGGAATTTCTGTAATATCCCAGTCCATAAATCGGTCAAGAAACACTCCATAACCATGTTCTCTGTAAATGGCTGCGCCCTTATGCCCCGGCATATGAAAAGAGATCGGTTCTGCCTGTGCATGTTTCTGCAAAAAATCCGCAATGCTCTGCTTCTTCTCCATGTTCATCTCCCTGCATTTGTGTTATACTTATTTTATCATTGAACACGGCTGCTTGGCAAGGGATATTAGGCGCAGTCGCGCGGCAAACACAGGAACCCTTCACAATGCTTGCGTAACATAGGTTTTGACACAATCCATACTTTCGGACGCAGAAAGTGTCAGGTTTCATGATCCTGCATAAAAAGTCAAAAGTCCCGTTTCGTACGAGCCATATTCCGTTCCGCCCTCTTGCCTGCTGCACCGGCTTATATTCGCAAGCCCCAAATACCAGAAAGGAGTCTTCCCATGCCCCACTATCAGCCCATCACCTGCAAATCAGCGATGAATAGAATCCACAGCCGTTATCTGCCCTTTCACTGGGATTTGAATCTCTATCGCGGCTGCGCACATCGCTGTCAGTACTGTTATGCGCTATACACCCACGACTATATGGAAGACCATCATTTTTTCGATACCATCTACATCAAGCAGAATATCGCAGACCGCCTTGCCTTAGAACTGGCAAAGCCGCAGTGGACGCGGGAAGTGGTCAACATCGGCGGTATTACCGACAGCTACCAGCCCATAGAAGCGGAAATGCAGCTGATGCCTGAAATCCTGAAACTTTTGATTGCGTATAAAACACCTTGCATCATTTCCACCAAATCCGATTTAATTTTACGGGATTTTGATTTGCTGGATCAGCTTTCCCGGCTCACCTATGTCAACGTAGCCGCGACCATCACCACCACAGATGAGCGCCTTCGGAAAAAATTAGAACCGGGCGGCGTTCCCTCTGCCCGCCGTTTTGCAATGCTGAAATCCTTTGCGCCTACAAAGGTGCACACTGGTCTGCACGCCATGCCCATCATTCCTCTGCTGAGCGATACCAATGAAAATCTGGAAAGCCTTTATGCGGGCGGGGCAGATGCAAAAGCAGACTACGTCCTGCCAGGGCTACTGAATCTAAAAGGCAAAACGAAAGAACATTTTCTGGAATTTTTTCATACCCAATTTCCTGAAAAGATGGACGCCTTTCTGACCCTTTACGGCAGAGGCGGTTTGGACAAAGCATACAAAAAGAGCTTTTATCAAAAGCTCTCTACCATCAATCAAACCTATCATCTACATGTTGGTCACCATCTCCCGGCATGGCTCCAGCCAAAAGATGACGGCCAACAACTATCTCTATTTTAATGGATTAACGGACGGTTCCCACCAACACCTCTGCCTCTACCGTAATTTCATCCACACCGCGCAAATCCAGTTTGCGCTGCTCCACATCAAAGAGCAGTGGTGTCATGCGCACGAGATCTGCAAGATGTTCCTGTCCAATGGGCATGGTTCTGCTGACAAGCGTCCTGCGCACCGGTTCAAAGGTCTTCTCAAAATAGTCCAGCACCTCTTCATTGGTATAAGACTTGTTTCGCAGAAGCGGCGCCGCCGCCTCGCGCAGCTGTCCCATATGCGCAGCCCCAGGCACGACCTTCACCAGTACGCCGCCTGGTTTCAAAATCCGCACAAATTCTTTATAGTTTGCTGGTGTAAAGACATCTAAAATGCAGTCAATGCTTTGATCCTTCACTGGTATATTGGTAATGTCCGCAACCATCCATTTGACTGGCTGGAGACTTTTCGCCGCCTGTTTCATCGCATCTGCTGAAATGTCAAAGGCCAGCACCTGCACATCTCTGTCCAGTCTTCTGGAAATTTGATCTGCATAATAACCTTCTCCGCAACCTGCATCCAGTACCACAAAGTCGGACTTTCCCCTTGCAAACTGTTCCACGGTTTGCACAACTTCTTCCATAATATGGCGATAATATCCCGCTTGTAAAAACCGATACCGACTAGCGAAAAACGCCTTGTCATAGCCTTTCAGCGTTTTAGTTTCCTGCAGCAGATTCACATAGCCTTTTGCCGCAATATCAAAGCGATGCTCTTTTTTGCATACTAGTCCGCCGCTATGAAAACGAATTTTCTTTCCACATCTTGGGCATTGCAGCAGATGTTTAATCTCATAGAACTTATCAATCTTTTCCATCTTTTTCTCCATATCAACGCATTCTCTGTACGTCCGCTGGCTGGTTTTGCATTTCTACCATATTAAAGTGTTTTTGCAAAACTTTCTTTCCTCTGGTTGTGCAATTTTACCCGTTTATACTCTATATGCAAAACTTTCAATATCAGGTAAGGTAGGGCAAGTCCATGATACGACTGTTTCTTCCCAATCGGGTTTCACTTCGTTCTCCCCTCTTGGAGAAACAAAGCATAAGCTCTGCCTTGCCAATCGCCCTTCGCTCCGCTTGCTCTCTTGGGGCAGAGCATTACATCAGCGGACTCAGCATTCGCAACACTGCGTCATAAAGGAGCCCCCAAAAACGCCGCTTGCAATCCCCATGATGAATTTCTGCAGATTTTTCAAACGTATCCAGGCAATCTTTTTTTACATCCAACACCGCCTGACACCCTGCCAGCAAAGTACCGCACTCAAAGTGCAAAAATAGGCTTCGATAATCCATATTAATCGTTCCCACTACAGCCACTTTATCATCACTGACAAAACTTTTTGCATGGATAAAGCCCGGCGTGTACTGATAAATCTTAACGCCAGCTTTGATCAGCGGCTCATAGTAAGAGCGAGTCAGTCGGAATACGATTTTCTTATCAGGAATGGCAGGCGTTACAATCCGCACATCAACGCCTCGCTTTGCCGCAAGAACCAGCGCTGTCTTCATCTCATTGTCTATAATCAGATATGGGGTGAAGATATATACATAGTCTTCCGCCTGATTGAGAATTTCCAAATACACATTTTCCCCTACTGTCTCATCGTCCAAAGGCGAATCCCCATAAGGCTGAACGATACCGTCGCTGCCGAACGGCGCCGGATGTTCTGCATGTGG
>CANBFZ010000059.1 GCA_947367725.1 uncultured Eubacterium sp. | reverse complement strand
TGGGACTTTATCAAATCCCTTTTACAGTCCCGAAGTCTCTTCACCGTGTGCCCCGGGGATGAAAACCTGCGCAGCCGCTTCACCATAGACGGCGTGCTGTACGACCAGGGCGTGCTCCTGGCCTTTTCGGATGAGGAATTTTGCGAGGAGTACGGAAAAAGATTCGCCGCGATACGGATCGGCAGGGAGTTCACCATCGTCACCGTCCCGTATGAACAAGTGCTCAGCATTGCGGCGGATCATGAAAAGGACGCGTATATTGATTTTAGAAAAGAAAAAGACGAGCGTTTTCTCGTATATGACGGAAAAGCAAAAGCTTTTGACCTTGAAATTTCTCTATGAACTTTTGGCGCACAAAGAGAGTGATATCAGAAGCAAAGCGGCTGAAATTATGGGATGCATGGTGGCTGCTTTCAGCGAAGAATATAAAAAAGAGGTACCTTCGGATATTACGCTGCCGGATCGCCTTGTGAGCAACTTGACCCTATGGGAGCAGTATCTTGCAAAGATTATTTCGCCTTCTTACAAGCTGACTGATCAGCACAGGAAATGGATTTCCAATACGCTGGACAGTTTTGCAAAAGCAACGGTGACCCACTGTAAACCGTCCTGCAGACACAACTATTTTGATATCTTGGAGAAATTTTATCTCCCATCGGCGCATCACAATGAGGGTACGGTCATGGTGCTGCTGGACGCTGCCATGGTCATCGACAAGGGACTGTGTACTGCCAGTTTTGTCGCGGTGATCAGAGAATTTTTAGAGAAGGCTTTTGGGCGCTATACAAAAAGTGTGGACATCGGTGTGCTGCGGGCAGCGCGGCATTATTTCCCTGCCTATACAGAAGCACATTACGATGCGGATTTGCGGCGCGTGATGAAGCTGCCTTGCGATGCGGATTTTGAAACCCATTTGGCATCCATGTTTTTAGATGATTTAAAGACTGGAACACCTTGGATTCAAAAGGTGGTCAACATTGAGTTTATGCTCCAGCATACACAGGCGTGCAAAGCGCGCGGAAAACTTCTGCATGTGGCAACCCACTTATCTAATTTGGTCAAGGTTAGTGAAACGGTTACTGTGCGTCGTGCCGCAGGGGAAGGGCTGCTGCGTATGATTGCAGAGATGCCCATGGAGCAGAGAAACGAACTGGCGGTAGAACTGTTCAACGGACTGGAACTGGGAGACTATCAGTTTTCAAAATATATCCCAGAGTATTTGGGCGGGATTATGCTGTATCTGCCCCCGAAAGAACTGGATGAATCCATTGGCGAGCTTCGAAAAATTTTGGAGACTGGCGGAGAGATGGCGGTGTCTTCTGTTGTCAACACACTGGGGGTTATGCTGGCACAGTATGATATCTATGGAAAGAATTTCAGAGAACGCCGCGAAGCAACAGAAAAGCGGCGTTACCGCATTTTGAATTTGTTGATGAAAGCCTACGCCAGTTACCAGCCAGTCTGTGCCCAAGAAGCTTTTTGGGCGCTGGGTACACGGGTGTTTGGCGGTGAAACCTTGTCCCTTGCAAAGAAGACCGAACTGTTTGATCACTGCTGTAAAAAATTAGCGGTACTGCTTTCTGAAAAGACTGAGGACGAACTGGACTTTTACAATAATGCGGCGGTACTCAACCACATTTACAGATTCATCGGTCAAAATCAGGCGGAAGCAGGCGGTTTTACCTTTGCAAAGGAGAAGAAAATTGCGTTCTTTCCAGGCACTTTTGACCCGTTCAGTTTGGGGCACAAGGCGGTGGCAACGACCATTCGGGACATGGGATTTACGGTGTACATGGCGCTGGACGAATTTTCCTGGTCGAAAAACACCCAGCCTAGACTGCAGCGGCGTAAAATTATGAACATGTCTGTTGCTGATGAGGCGGATATCTTCGTTTTTCCGGAGGATATTCCAGTCAATATTGCCAATCCTAGTGATCTTAGGCGGCTGAAGGAGACGTTCTGCGGCAAGGAACTATATATTGCCGTGGGTACAGACGTCATTCGCAACGCTTCCTGCTACAAAGCGCCGCCTACCGCAGATTCCATTCACAGCCTGCATCACATCGCCTTTGCAAGAGAGTCTGGCGAGCAGAAAGATGGAGCGGGGGAAACAGACAGGTATCCGATTACAGCAGAAGTGATGCATCTGACCCTAAAAAAATACTACGAAGATATCAGTTCCACCAGAATCAGAGAAAATATCGACTTGAACCGGGATATCTCTAATTTGATTGATACGGTGGCGCAGAACTATATTTACGATCGGAATCTCTATTTGCGGGAGCCTGCCTATAAGCACGTGCTGCAGGCGAAAGAGATTTCCATCAGCAGTTATGCACATCGCAGCGGGGCAAGTCTTGACGGCATTCGGGAGGATCTGATTGCGCGAGGGTATGACATGGCTGTCATCGATGCGTATTTGGCACGCCCTGGGGTACGAACCCTCTATATTGAAAACGGTGTCAGACAGAAAAAAATGGCGGCTTTTGCGGCGGCACACAGGGTAGAAACTGGACAGCTTCTGGAGGAATTTGCAGATCCTGCCATCGCATCCCACATCAGAGATAAAGCCGCAGGCGGCATCGCTGTCATCGGCGCACTGTTTGTAGGAAAGGGCAGAAGCATTTCCAATGTGAATCAGATTTTGATTACGGAAATTCTGACAGAACTTTTAGCCCGGGACTTTGCTTATGTGGTGTATCATCCGGCAGATCAAGCGGGGCTGAACCCGCGCGTCATCGAGGCACTGCGCAGGCAGGGCTTTGTCAATATTGCAGAAAACGGAAGCGACCAGCCCATTTATGCGGTGGATATGCGATCGCCGGTCGTTGTATTTCGGGATGTAGAGTCGGTGGTGAAAAATCCGCTGAACAAAAATCCAGCGGTGCTGCGCGCCATGGAAGAGGCGCATAACCGGCTGCTTAAGGTACTGACAGGCATTTATCACGGGCAGCTGGTGCTTTCCTTTAACACCAGTGCGGTGCATAATAAGATTATTGGAAAAGTGGCGCAGCTTAACGGTGTACCAACGGAACCTATGCCGTTAAAACAGCGAGGGCCATATATGTCGGTGCCGTTTGGCAAAGCGCTTGCCGATGTAGTCGTGCCGAACACAGTGACCAAAGCACTGCACACGGAAAAATATTTTGACAGCGATTTGAACAGTTTTACCATTTCCCAGATGAAACACTACGCCACTTTGGATAACCAGGCGAAGACCATTAAGTCCTTTGACCGACCGATCATTTTGATCGATGATTTGCTGCACAAAGGATATCGGATGAATATTCTGGACCCGATTTTGAAGAAAAATCAGGTGGAGGTCAAGGAAATTATTGTAGGCGTTATGACCGGAAACGGGCGGGATTTAATGGCAGTGAAAAATCGAAAAGCGGAAAGTGCGTATTTTCTGCCGAGTCTTAAAGTCTGGATCAATGAACGGGACAGCTATCCGTTTATTGGAGGTGACAGCGTGGCAGGCGATGGGGAAGCATCAGTCAATGTCATCTTGCCGTACACCATGCCGACCTTTATGAAAGAAGGGATGGAGGCAGCCTACGAATATTCTATGACCTGCCTGGAAAACGCCAGGGATATTCTCAAAGTGCTGGAGCGGGAGTATCAGGCGACCTTTGAGCGTAAACTGACGCTGAAGCGGCTGGGCGAAGTGATTTCTTACCCGCGTAGACCGGATATCGGCTGCGGTGTGCATTATGATGAGAATCTGGCGCCATCGGTATATGTAGAAAACGATATTGAAAAACTGCGCCGTATGCGGCTGAAAGGATAAAAGGAATAAATGAGGATGAAACGAATTGAGGATTTGTGGCTGGAAGCAGGGGTGTCCCGGCCTATTTCCCTGCAGCCGGCTGGGGGCGCACCCATCAGAGTGGGCGAGAAACACCGGGTGCATATGCTGGCTTTGGGGGATGTGGGACGAACGGTGCTGCTGGGGCTGAAACTGTTAGGGGCAGACGTGATTTCTTCCATTGGCATCTGTGATCTTTCGGCAGAAAATCTGCAGCGCTTGGAAATGGAAATGAATCAGATTGCCTATCCGTTTGCAGGCGATGCAGAGGATGCAGCTTGTGATGAAAACCATCGCTTCGGCGGCGTGCTGCCTCAGGTTGCGGTGATCGAAGAAGCGCAGCTATTTGATTGCGATGTATTTATATTTTGTGCTAGCAAGGGCGTGCCGCCGGTGGGCGCACAGGGAGACGTCCGTATGGCGCAGCTTGCAGCAAACCGGGCGTTGGTTCGCCGGTATGCAAACATGGCGGCGGCACAGCATTTTCAGGGGCTTATTGCGGTGGTTTCAGACCCGGTGGATCCACTTTGCAAAGCGTTTCTTGCAGCAAGCGGTCTTGCACCTTGCCAGGTGCAGGGCTATGGTCTTGGCGTGATGCACGCAAGAGCCTTATACTACGCAGGAAAAGAGCCGCGGTTTTCTCACTTTGCCAAAGAGGGACGGGCTTTTGGCCCCCATGGTGCAGATTTGGTCATCGCCGACAGTATAGAAAACTATAATGATGCGCTGTCAAAGGAACTGACGGCACTAGCGGTAGGCGCCAATGTGAAAGTGCGGGAACTGGGTTTCAAGCCTTATATTGCGCCTGCCATTTCTTCGGCGGCGCTTTCGATTCTGCTCACACTGCGCGGGCAGTGGCACGATAGTTCGCTGTATCTGGGGGATGAAAACACGGGGGCGTTTCTGGGCATAAAAAACCGCATGACGGCAGCAGGGCCTGTGTATGAAGATATTCCGCTGCCAGAAGCGCTTTATCAGCGGATTAAAAGTGCGTATGAACGTCTTTTGATTTTAAAATAGAGGGGAAAAGAGGCGATTGATTTGCTGACAGTCATTAAACCATTTTGCAGGGAATTTAAACGAGAAACACGCATGGATCGGGTGCTTTCGGAAGCGCTTTCCGGTGTGGCGGCAGAATATCTGTTGACGGTGGACGATTTAGAAAGAACGGATCTTAGCGGCAGGCGGCTGCTCTTTGCAGTCTGCCTTTCTGAAGCTGGCATCAATTTGGAATACTACCGCATGCTGGAATATTTCCGCAAAGCGCCGGGGTGCCTGCAAGGCACCTGCGCTGCCGTCCTGGTGGACGGCAGCGGCGAGCTTTTTACCAAAAGCCTCGCCCGGCGGCTGGTGTTTTCTGCCAACGCAGCAGGCTGCACTTTTTTAGGAAAACCTTTGGTTGAGGCCACAGGGTCGCTGCAGAACTTTCAGGTGATCAGCAAAGTGCTGCATACAGATTATCAGTCCGCGTATCGGCGGCAGGTAAAAGATCTAGTGCAGCGGCTTTTAGCTTTTGCAATGCCAAAGGCACATCCGGGAAACGTTCTGATGATCCATGCCAGCAGCAGAAAAACTTCCAATAGCTTGCTGCTCTTTGAAAAGGTGCGCAGCCATTTTGATCCTTCTGTGCCAGTGACAGAGATTTCGCTGCGCAATGGACAGCTGCTTGATTGCCGCGGCTGCAAATACGAAACATGTCTGCATTTTGGAGAACAGGGCGGTTGCTTTTACGGCGGGGTAATGGTAGAGAAGGTGTATCCGGCGATCATTGCATGTGACACGCTGGTTATGGTCTGCCCTAACTACAACGATGCTGTCAGTGCCAATATTACTGCTTTTATCAATCGGCTGACGGCGGTATTCCGCACCCATGATTTTTCGAGAAAGCGGATTTTTGCCCTGGTGGTTTCCGGGTACAGCGGCGGGGATATTGTGGCAGAGCAGATCATCGGTGCTATGAATTTTAACAAGAACTTTATTCTGCCGGGCAATTTTGCCTTGGTGGAAACTGCCAACAATCCGGGTAGCATTCTTGCAGTAGAAGATCTGGAAGAAAAGGTGGCTGCCTTTGCGCAGCGGATTATGGGCGTATGAAATAAGAATGGGGGAACGAATAAAATGTCTCGAACAGAACATGTTGAATTGGCGGTGTTGTGTCTGGTATACCAGGAAGAAACCTATTTGTTGCAGGATCGAGTGAAAGAGGACTGGAAAGGATTTACGCTGCCCGGCGGACATGTAGAACCGGGAGAATCTGTGGTGCATGCTGTCGTGCGTGAAATGAAAGAGGAAACTGGTTTGACGATTTTAAATCCCAAACTTTGCGGTGTGAAGCAGTTTCCCATAAAAGAAGGGCGATATGTTGTATTTCTTTTTAAGACAGATCAATATGAAGGGACATTACGATCCTCAGAAGAGGGAACCATGCATTGGGTCACAAAAGAAGAGATGGTACATCTGGATTTAGTGGACGATTTTGATCAGTTGCTGCAAGTCATGCAGGATGAACGACTGAATGAATTTCAATATGTGATAGAAGACGATATGTGGAAAGCTGTTTTACAATAATTTGAAAAAGAAAAATCCATTCTTCACTTTGACACCAGTTTGCTGTATAATAGAAATATCCAAAAGGGATAGGTTTTAGAACAGAAAGGGTGTTTTTTATGAAAAAACTAGTCACAATCAGCAGAGAATACGGCAGCGGCGGACGGATTATCGGAAGACTTGTCGCAGAGAAGCTGGGCGTACCGTTTTATGACAAGGAGATCATCGATCTTGCGGTGGAAAAGAGCGGTTTGTCCAGAGAAATTGTAGAGACTGCAGAACTTCGTGCAAAGAGCAGTTTTTCTTATAGTTTGTCATCGGCCATGAACTTCGGTGAAGGGATCATGAGCGAGCCGGTTTCCGTCAACGAGAAACTGTTCATTACCCAGTTCGACGTCATCAATCAGATTGGTGAACAGGGGGAAGGCGTTATTGTGGGGCGCTGTGCAGATTACATCCTCAAGGATATGCCGGGCGTCACCAATATTTTCGTCTATGCAGATCTTGCAGATCGGGTTCGTCGTTGCATCGATGTTTACGGTATCGAGGAGGCGACAGCAGCAGAGACGGTGCATACTTATGATAAAGCGCGCGCAAACTATTATAATTACCACACCTGCCAGAAATGGGGGCAGTTCTCCAACTATAATCTGGCGATTAACAGCAGCTATATCACAGAGGAAGAAGCGGCAAACTTAATTGTGGGCTACGTGAACACCAGAACATACAAATAATCCGCTTTACGGATGGGGAGGAAATACGATGAGAAAGAAGAATCAGTTAGAGCCAAACAAGGCAGATAAAGGCAGGAAATCCGGTACATCAGCGGCGGCAAAAGCAGCGCTGGCGATTTTGGGCGTAGGTTTTGTAGCCGGAACTACACTGGTTGTGGGCATGGACCACATCATGAAAAAAATCTTTGTCAACGAAGATTGGCCTGACGAAGAGTGGGCAAGTGACGACTGGGCAGAAGAAGATTTAGAAGGATAACACTGCGCACCCAGACAATTACAAAGGTGCCATAAGCGACAGAAAAGAGAGCCTGCAGCAAAATATGCAGGCTCATTTTTGTAGAAGCGAAAAGGGGCTGTCGCACAGTTGGCGTAAAAAGTCGACTGTGCGATAGCCCCATGATTTTTTTTAGCAGACGCGCAGCGATGGAATTTTTTATGCAGGGTACTGCTTTCTGAAAAACGGATAGAAAGCGCCAAGTTCTGCATTTCGTGGTATTTTTCGTGGATTTGCAGAACTCAGTTCTGCATTTTTGGCATTTTAACTTCGAAATGCAGAACTTTTCACTTTGAGAAGCATCGGTGCCTTCGGCTTTCTCAGGAATTTTGCGTGCCATACGGTGCAGCATACCAACCGCATTGACAGAAGTTGGATTATACGCTATATTGATAGAGGAAAATGAGACTGCAGTCGTGCGCTTTCATGAGAGCTGAAAGGAAGTCTGCACTGCATGAGAGAGCGGACATGCGAAAAGCAGCCTGCTGCATTTAAAGGAATGTCATAGAATTTTATAGATGGAGAAGAGAAAAGGCTTAATTATGGTAGAAAAAAAAGCATCGAATCAAACAGTATCAAAATTAGTGCAGTTAATATCCTGTATTGCTGAAAGCCGTACCCCGATGCGGCTGCAGGATATTTCAGAAAATATTGGAGTGCCAGCGGCGACAGCATTTAGATATTTGAATGCGTTGGTAGAAGAAGGGTTAGTCTTTCAAGATGCGGCGACGAATCGATATGCAATGACGTGGCGCATCTGTGAATATGGAAAACTGGTGCGCAATCATATGACCATCCGAACCCTTTCTGGTAATTTAGTCAGTGAACTGTCTGTAAAGTTGTCACGGGGCGTAAGTTTATCCATAGAAAGAGGCATGGAATGTGTGTACATAGACTGCGTGTATGATCCCGCCAGCATCAGCGGCGGCGTACCGCTACAGAGGATCGGGCTGCAGGCGCCGATTCATGCAGTCTCTTCAGGCAAGCTGTTTTTAACAGAGTACGAGGAAAGCGACATTGATCTATTGATCAATCAAAAAGGATTGGTGCAGCTAACGGAAAAAACAATTACAGCCAAAGAGGCGCTGATGGAAGAACTCCGTCGTACAAAGACCAACAAATATGCACTGGATGATGAGGAGTGTGAACCTGGCTTGCGGTGCGTTGCTGTTCCGATTTACGACTACA
>CANBFZ010000058.1 GCA_947367725.1 uncultured Eubacterium sp. | reverse complement strand
GTATCTGTCCAGAATCCTCGGCGCACAAGGACTGGGACTGCTTAGTCTGGTCACACCGATTAACTGCCTTTTTCTCTCCTTTATGACAGAAGGCATTGTGATCACCATGTCGAAGATTTCTGCAAAACATCAGCACTTCGGCACGTATGCCGCAATGAATCAGACCGTAAAGACTGCTACCTTTGCAAGTTTTTTCTGGTCTTTATTTCTGGTCGGTATCATTCTCATCACTGCAAAGCCCATTGCGGCAGGTTTCCTGGGCGACAGCCAGCTTGTCTATCCGATTCTTGCCACCTGTCCGCTGATGATTTTGATGTCCATTTCCAACATTATCAAAGGACACTTTCTAGGGCTCGCAAAAATAAAAATTCCCTCTGCCATCAATATCAGTGAAAAAATTCTGCGGTTTCCGATCCTCTATTTACTCATTCGTTTCTGCCTAAACCGGTTCCAGTTCCCGCCAGTCACCCTGGTTTATCTGTGCTACGCCATCGGAGAAATGCAGAGCGTCCTATTCCTGCTGCTTTACTACAAAAAAACCAAGCCTGCTGTAAAGGCGCCACCGCTAACGATGAAAGCATGCAAAGAGATACTGCTTCCCCTCGCAGAAGGTGCAGCACCCATCTGTCTGACCCAATGTCTGCTGGAAAGTGTCAACGCTTTTTCTTCTGTCATCGTAAAACTACGTTTGTGTACCTGCGGCTATACTGCGTCTGAAGCGCTGACACTGCTGGGGAAATACAAAGGCATGGTTTTCCCGCTGATGAATTATCCGATGATTTTGGTCGGCGCCGCCTGTTCCATTGTCGTGCCAAAAATTGCAACGATGGCGGCTTCCGGAAAGGGCAGATTTGCGAACAGACTGATTCAGCGCGCGCTGGCGCTATCTTTTGGGATCGGGATGCTAACCTGTCTTATTTTCTGGATTTTTGCCGACGACATGGGGCAGTTTTTCTACAAGCAAGATGATCTTGCACTGATGATTCATCTGGCAGGTCTTGCAGCGCCGCTACTTTACATGACTGCCACCACCACCAGCCTTCTCATCGGCGTGGGAAAAGAAGGGCAATCCTTTCGCAATTCCCTGCTACAGCAGTTGCTGCTGCTGATTTTCCTAATGATTTTCACCGGCATTCCTGCCATGAATATTTACGGATATATCGCTGCGATCGTCCTGTCCAACATCGTACTTTTAATTATGAATTTACATGCACTAAAATTACATAAAAAAGGTAATATTTCTTCTTGAAATTTTCACCAAAACCGGTTATACTAAGAGTGTCAAAAGTTAATGGTTTGCACACTTTTGAACGTTCTTTCTTAATTAAATACTAAATATCGCAAGGAAAAGACCCCGCTTTATAACGGGGTCTTTTTCTTTACGCGGCGCACAAGTGCAGCCTTCACTCTACCGATGCATGCGCTGCAATGGTTTCTTCAATTCTACCCTTAACAAGGTCTGCAATCTCCGCAGTTTTCATGCTGCAATACGCTTCATACGGAATAGGCTCCAGAATATGCACTTGCACTGTAATGTGCCCAGGCACATTCTTGTCAAAAGGCTTATAGGCGTCGATCAATGCCACTGGCACAATGGGACACTTGGCCTTTACGGCAGCTTTAAAACTGCCACCCTTAAAGTCCAGCAGCTGATTTCCGTTTTTGCTTCTGGTTCCTTCTGGAAAAATAATCCAGTTTTCCCCCTGTGCCGCCCTACGGCTAACTTCGTTGATGACACGAAGGGACTGCTTTGCATCGTTTCGATCCATCGGCAATGCGTTCATACACATAAAGATCTGCTTTACACCAGGAATTCGCATCAGCTCCTGCTTCATGACCGGACAAATGGGTTTCCCGCAGGCCTCAATCATGGCAAATCCGTCAAAAATCCCCTGATGATTGGGATAAAAAATATAGCCGTCCTCTGCCGGAATATGCGCTCTTCCAAAAACTTGAATATCCAGGTTGCCACTTATCTTTGCTCGTTCTACAATATATTGCAGCGGTCGCAGCTTTTCTTCTCCCGTATACCGATCCGGATGGGCTGCATACCAATAGATTTTCCCAAAAATGCCCGGTACGCGAAACGCATTCTTTAAAATAATTTTGGTTAGACGATTCATGTTGTTCTCAACTTTTCTGTTTGTATTTTGGCGCGAAAACTGCCAAGATGAAAAAAAGCAGGCCTTTGGAACCTGCTTTTCGTGTTGGTGGAGAATAGGGGGTTCGAACCCCTGACCTTTTGACTGCCAGTCAAACGCGCTCCCAGCTGCGCCAATCCCCCATCACTAAATTTTATTATACAACATGCAAAGAAATAATACAAGCGGTTTATTTTACAATCTATCTTTCTTCCATCCACCCATAAAATACTTTCCGGTATCGTATATCAAAGAATTGACAAATTCCCCTATCCTTTGTAAAATAAAAACAAGAGCTATTATTGCAACCAAGCTTTCAACGCAACGAAGATTGAATAGCGGCTTTCCTTCACGTATCCAGTACAGGCGTCCTGTACCTATTCTACGAAAGCAGAGCCCAGCGACCTGTTTAGGGTTTACACTTTGAAGCTATGATTGCATAATAGTTCTTTTATTTTACATCAAACAGTTCCTCGATTGTGCAGTCAAATAACTCCAATAATTGTTCAATGGTTTCAAATCGAATTGCACGACTCTCCTGATTGATCATTTTATTCACTGCAGTGTAATTACTTTCTAGCTGGTTCACAAGCCAGTATTTACTTTTCCCGTTTTTCTCCAGCAGATATTTCAAATTCAAATGTACCATATCAAATTACTTTATCCCCTCAAAATATTTCACCTGTCGTTATTTTAACCCGAAATGAAACATCTTATAAAGAGAGTATCTTTCTGGCAGAACTTATAAACAGGTATAAAATATATTCCTTAAAAGTAATTTCTATCCTAGTTTAATAATTATATTTTTTATTTTTATGTTCTGTACTATTATAATAAAAAAGGCATCCAGTCTGTTGCACCGTCTGCCTTCTCAATCCGCGTTCTATATTTGCTGTTCTATGCGAAAAGCCTTTTAAAAATATGGAGCGGGCAATGGGAGTCGAACCCACCTCCTCAGCTTGGGAAGCTGATATTCTACCGATGAACTATGCCCGCGTAACTTACTTTACTATTATATACCTTTTCAGAAAAAATTTCAACACAATTTCTTCTTGCGCTTGCTTACAAAAGTATAGCAAAAGAGCGGCTAAAAGCCGCTCCATATTACCCATTTGCTCTAAAGATATAACGTTTAGTTGATGCGTTTAGCGTCTGCATCAAGACTATTTTATCATCTCTCTAGGGTTTCAGCATACACCCTTTTCCGAAATTTGTCAAGTTTTACAGGAAAAATTTCGATCAATTTTTCGCTAATCTCCAAAGTCGCCAGAAACCATGTGTCTGCGTCTTTATTTCACCGGATCGAGGAACTGTTTTTCATAATAAGCGGTCATCGCTTTATATGTATCGGACTGCCGATCAAACACTTCGCTTTTGTGGGTATCCAGGTTCTGCCGCACAATTCGCTGGTGCAAATGCTGTGCAATGTTGGTGCAATGGTCAGAAATTCGCTCCATATTCGTGAGAATTTCTATGTAGGAAATACCGCCCTGCGTACTGCATTGTCCGCTTTTCAAACGGTCAATATGCTTGGATTTCAGGAGTTCTACTAAATAGTCCACGTTATCCTCAAGGGGTCCGATTTTGTGACATACACTCTCCGTTTCTTCCTGATACGCAGTCACCGTCACATGCAGCGCCTCATCCACTGCCGCCTGCAGGTATTTCAGTTCTCTAAGCGCATCTTCTGAAAAGGTGATTTCCTGTTCCTGATTGAACTCTGCCACATCCAGCAGGTTCTGACAGTGATCGCCGATTCGTTCAAAGTCTCCCACGGTGTGCATAAATTCTGTAGCCAGCCGGTTCTGTTCCACATCTAAATGCTGCTCTGTAATGCGAACCAGATAGTCTCCCAGCACCGTCTCTGTCTTATCGAGAAAACTTTCGTTTTCTTTTATTTTTTCAAGGTCTTCTTCCTTGTAGCGGAACAGACTGTCGGACGCGAGCCGGTAATTCTCCAATGCAGCGTCCGTCATAGACACCATGACTTTCTTACACTGTTCCAGCGCCAGTGCTGGCGTTGGAATAAAAATAGGATCTAACAGCTGCAGTTCTTCATCAATCTTCGAAACATTTTTGTCTTTGACGATTTTCTTAGAAATCTGAATCAGGAAGCTGATACAAGGCAGCATAAACACACAGGTTGCCAGATTAAACAGCGTATGGAAGTCCGCAATTCTGCCGCGATTGACAGGCACATCCCAGAAACTGAATCCAATCAAACCCTGATACACATAAATGATCACAAGGAAAATGATCGCCCCCAGTATGGACATCGTAATATCGATACAGACTGCCCTGCGGGAATTTTTATTGGTGCCGATGCTGGCTAAAAGTACCGTGACGCATTTGCCAATATTCTGCCCAATGACAATCGGTGCCGCCATGGAAAATGTAATGGCGCCGGTAGCCGACATCGCCTGCAGAACCCCTACAGATGCAGAAGAACTCTGCAGCAGCACAGTCACTGCCATACCTGCCAAAACGCCCAACACCGGATTGGTCAGCACCAGAAAAATCTGCATAAACTCCGGCGAACTGGCAAGGGGCTTGAAGCTGGATTCCATCATATTCATACCGATAAACAAAATACCAAGACCTACTGCAATACCAGCCTTATCTTTGGTCTTGTTTTTCTTGGAAATTAACATGACAAATGCACCGATCACGACGCAAATCGGCGCAAAAGACGCCGGTTTTAACATCTGCAGGATCAAATTATCATTGTTGATATCTCCCAGTCTCAAAATCTGCGCAGTAATGGTCGTACCGATATTGGCACCCATGATCACAGGCACCGCCTGTACCAGTTTTAAAATCCCTGCATTCAGGAATCCAATTACCATAATAATCGTCGCAGAAGAACTCTGAATCACAGCAGTTACGCCTGCGCCGAGAAGCACGCCCTTACCCCTGCTGCTAGTTAAACGTTCTAGGGTTTTCTCCATCTTTGCACCAGCGAAACGCTCCAGGGACTGTCCCATCAGCTTCATTCCATAAAGAAAAAGCCCTACGCCGCCGAGCATAGTAAGTACTGATTGTAAATCCAAATTTTTCTCTCCAATATCAATCTTAAAATAACGTTCAGATTCATTATACTATATCCAGCGCATGCTTTTCAAGCAGGGATTCCACGTTTTTCCAACAATCAGCAAATTTCTGCCATGTCCCTTTTGGCGCGGCGACCGCTTCTTTGTAAGAACGACAAAACCCGCAGGGCACTGCCCTGCGGGTTTTAATGATCCGTTTCTTTTCTTTGTACTGCGAAAATTCTTATTTTCCGTTCCAACAATAGGTGCAAAGTTTATCTCTCTCAAGCCCTGTTGCGTCCAGCATGTCGTCAAGGCGACAAAACTGGAGCGTCGTAAAGCCCATTTCCTTTCGGATCTCTTCTACCATCTGACTGTATTTCTCCGTTTCCGGATCAGCATATTCTGCCAGAACCGCATCGGTAACATTCCCGTTTTCCAGGCGTGTAATCACTCTTCTTGTGATCAAATCCAACGCAGAGGAAGAACGGGAGAAGTTGAGATATCTGCATCCGTACATAATTGGCGGGCATGCCGGTCTGACGTGCAGCTCCTTTGCCCCAATTTCAAAGAGATATGCAGCCGTTTCCCGAAGCTGCGTGCCTCTGACAATAGAATCATCGATGAGCACCAGACGTTTATCTTTAATCAGTTCTTCTACTGTCAAAAGTTTCATCTTTGCGATGAGATTCCGCTTCGTCTGAATGGTCGGCATAAAGGAACGCATCCAGGTCGGCGTATATTTTATGAACGGTCTGGCATAAGGAATCCCCGAAGCGTTGGAATATCCAATCGCACTGCCAATACCGGAGTCTGGCACACCTGCAACCACATCTGCCTCGACACAGTCTCTGCCTGCCATTTTCGTGCCGCATATATTTCGCATACGCTCTACGCTGATGCCTTCATACGAACTTGCAGGGAATCCGTAATACACCCAAAGGAACGTACAGATTTTCATCTCTTCGCCCGGGTTCATCAGTGTTACACAGTTCTGATCTGTAATCACTGCGATTTCTCCGGGTCCTAACTCCTTATAATCCGAATAGCCCAAATTTTTGTAAGCAAAACTTTCAAAACTGAAGCAGAATCCACTTTCTTTTTTTCCTACAGCAATAGGCGTTCTGCCGTACTTATCACGGGCTGCATAGATGCCTGCCTTGTTCATGAGCAGTAGTGACATGGAGCCGTCGATGACCTCCTGGGCATAATGTATTCCTTCAATCAGATTCTCTTTCTGGTTAATCAGCACTGCCACCAGTTCTGTGGCATTGATTTCGCCGCCAGAAAGTTCCAAAAAATGCGCATGTCCCGTATCAAAAAGTCGCTGCACCAAACTATCTATATTGTTGATCTTTCCCACGGTCGTCAAAGCATAAGTGCCATGGTGGGACCGGATGATCAAAGGCTGCGGCTCATAGTCCGAAATGCAACCGATGCCCATAATCCCGTCCATATTCTGCATGTCCTTATGAAATTTTGTTCTAAAAGGAGAATTTTCGATATTGTGAATGGCTCTGTTGAAGCCGTCCTTTCCGTACACTGCCATACCGCCTCGCCGTGTACCCAGGTGAGAATGATAATCTATCCCAAAGAACAAATCAAATACGCAATCCTGCCGCGCTGCAACACCAAAAAAGCCGCCCATATCGTAACCTCCTTTATAATAAACGGTCTAACTGAAAAAAATATTGTACCATACTCTTTTGTCTTTTACAATATGTCTTGCAAAAATAGCGGCAGCCAGCACGAAAAACGTCTCACGTCCCCCATGCTGGCTGCCGACTTGATTCTGTTACAGTTCAGCAACTACGCAAATGTTCAATTTCCTCTCTGGTCAGTTTTCTGTAATGCCCTTCCGAAAGTCTGCCCAGTTTGATTTCTCCAATGGCGATGCGACTAAGTTCCTGCACCGGATTACCTATGACTTTAAACATTTTGCGCACCTGTCTGTTCTTTCCCTCGTGAATGGTAATGTCCACAACGGTCTGCCGCTGTACGCCTCTGATGATCTGCACCTTTGCTTTGGAAGTAACAAACCCTCCAATATCCACGCCCTTGCGCAGCTTTGCACATTTTTCATCAGATAAAACGCCTGCAACCCGTGCACGATAGGTCTTTGGCATCTCGTGTTTCGGATGGGTAAGCCGGTATGCAAAATCCCCATCATTGGTCATGATTAACATACCGCTGGTGTTGTAATCCAGCCGCCCCACTGGAAAAATCCTGGCGTCCACATCGCGCACCAAATCCATGACGGTAGGACGGTCTTTGTCATCACTGACCGTCGTTACATAGCCAACAGGCTTATGAAGCAAAATATATACTTTCTTATCTTCCGGTTCGATGCGGCGTCCATTGACCTCCACCACATCTCCCTGCACTACATCATAGCCTGCTTCTTTCAATGTCAGTCCATTGACCTTGACATTGCCATTTGCAACCAATTCATCAGCCTTTCTTCGACTGGCAACGCCCGCCTGGGCAATATATTTATTAATTCTCATCGACGATTTCTCCTTTTTCTAACAAGGATTTTACCACAAAATCGTCGCAAAGTCACCGGCCTTTTCAAAAAATACAAATGCTAACAATCGTACACGCAGGAAAGGCCTGCCGCTGCAATGCGTGCGCCTATTTCCTCCCGATCCGTTGTATAAAGCCCCTGATCGCACATGTACTGGAAAAAATCATCGCCTGCAAAAGTAAACATGCCGCCGTCAGGTTTTTGATAGGAAAGCAGTGCCCCGATGGCAGTGGTTTTAGGCAGTGTCAGACACTCTCTTCCAAAAGCTTTGCAGCCAGCATTATGCCCTGCCAATGCACCAGTAGAAATTGCCTCCGTGTGCCCAATAAACAGCCCCGACTTTTCGCCGCCGCAAAACAGATTTGCAACCCCGCGCACCTGCATGCAGGCATCCCGCTCCGTTACCGCCATATACCGGATAGAATTGCCTTTGCCCCCTGCATAAGGATCTGCATAACGGGCATTTTCAAATCCGGCAACTGTCCGAAGTTGCTCTAGCGGAAAATACGGCGTCATCATTTTCGCATAGCCAGTATCAATTAAAATCACATTTTCCGCAAATTGCGGCAGTGCATACTGTTTGCAGACTTTCTTAGACAACTTGCTCTCGTTAATCAGTTCTTTTGGCAGTGGTACTACCGCCACGCCCTTTTCCGAAAGTTCTTGCTGCAGCGCCTTTGACAAAGTCTGTTTTTCCAATTTTCCGGAGCCACTAAACGCACCTGGCGTGCCGTCGGCTCTCTTTCCGTAATAGTCATGGCCGCCCGCTTTCTCAGAAATGCTGACACGAGGTCCAAAGGCAGGACACCGAAGGATACACATACTGCAGCCATTTCCAAATTCCATGCAATTTCC
>CANBFZ010000057.1 GCA_947367725.1 uncultured Eubacterium sp. | reverse complement strand
TGATGATACCAGGCTTCATCAGATTCGGATAGATTCTCTTCCGGCGTACATCTACAATCACATGCAGATGAAGATTGATGAGCTGAAAGAAACGAGCGGTAACCGGGACTTTTCTCAGGGTTCTACCCAAAGCGGCGTGACGGCTGCCAGTGCGATTGCTGCACTGCAGGAGGCGGGCAGTAAGCTGAGCAGAGATATGATTAAGACCAGTTATCGGGCACACAAGCAGATCAATAACTTGGTCTTTGAACTTCTCAGGCAGTTTTACACGGAGGAGAGGTACTTCCGGATTGATGGTCCTAATGGCGGCCATGAGTTTATGCCGTTTGATAATGCGGGAATTAAGGGTGAAGTTCATGAAGACCCGATTTCCGGAGAACTTGTCGCAAGAAAGCCTGTCTTTGATATCAAGGTACAGTCGCAGAAACAGTCGCCTTTCAGCCGTGAAGCACAAAACGAACGGGCGAAGGAATTGTATGGACTGGGTGTATTTAATCCGCAGATGGCAACGCCGGCGCTGGCCATGCTGGAGATGATGGACTTTGAGGGCATCGAAAATATCAAGCAGGTAGTACGGCAGAATGATATCGTACGCCAGATGACTGAGCAGCTTTGTCAGCTGGCGATTGCGATGGCGCAGACTGTGGATAACCTGAATATGCAGCAGGGAAATACGGGCGTTGGCAGCATGTATATGCAGGTGGCACAGCTGGTTCAGGGAATTACCGGACAGGAAATTCCGCAGCCGCAGGCAGGAGCAGGACAGAGTGAGCAAAACAGAGACTCGCAGGGACTTCCAAAGACGGAAAACACGCAGGCAACGAAAGTGAGGACGCGTGTGGCGTCACAGGCATCGCCGAAATAAGGAGCGGCTATGACAGAAGTGAGTTATGTGAATGACGGAGGACGGATTGTATTTACTGTGAAAGGGCATGCAGAATATGCCGCAGATGGCGCTGACATCGTCTGTGCTGCATGTTCTGCGCTGTCCGGTACACTGGCTACTAAAATTGCAAACCTGCCTGTAAAAAGCGATATAAGCTTTGAAAGCGGTAACCTTAAAATTGTGCTTGAGAGAAAAGATATAGGCCCATATTTGCTTGAAATTATGCATGCGTTTGACTTTGCGATGATGGGATACAGGCTTCTTGAGGAGCAGTATCCCAGTAATGTCATCATTACTGCATGGTAGGGGGTCACATTATTTTTTGAAATCTGATATAACAATATGGGTGAAATGATTTGCCTCCTTTCTAAAAATATGAACAGCTGACGCTGTTGAGGACGGGCTGACTTGTCGGACTGCCCTCAATGCCGTCAGGGCATTAGACACGTAGGAAAGACTACAGGAGGAAATGATGAGAAAGAAATACTTTGACCTGCACCAGTTTGAGGGGGAAGCAGGCGGCGGAAATAGTGGTGACGCCAGCCACGGAGAAAGCGGAACAACGGTTTTGTATGGGAAACAGACAGATGTATTCTCTCGTGAAACGGAACCGGAAGAGGGTCACGACGCTGGTGACGATGTTGACGAAGCGCAGAAGAGACAGGCTGAATTTGAGAGATTGATCAAGGGTGATTTCAAAGACCTTTATGACAAGTCGGTGAAAGATAACATCGATCGCAGATTCAAGAATGTCAGAGAGTCCAGAGAACAGATTGACGAAATCAACATGACGCTGCAGCCTATCTATGATAGATATGGCATTGAGCCTGGAGATTTCAGGGGACTTGATTATGCGATTCGTAACGACATGAGCCTGTATGAGGATGAGGCGATTGAAATGGGTATGAGCCCAGAACAGTTTGCTTATGCCAAGAAGGCAGAACTTGAAGCGCGAAGAGCTCAAGAGGAACTTGATAAGATGAAGGGTGCGCAGGAAGCGCAACGAGCCTATCAGGGATGGCTGTCTGAGGGCGAGGAACTAAAGGCTTCTTATCCTGACTTTGACCTTGAAGCAGAGGTGCAGAATGAGCGTTTCATGAGCCTTCTCAGTCAGGGATGGACGGTAGCGGATGCTTATGAGGCAGTACATGCAAAGGAACTGATTACAAGAGGCATTGGTACAGCTGCAGAAAAGGCCCAGCAAAATGTGGTGAATAACATTCGGGCGAGAGGGATGCGTCCGTCTGAGAATGGGACAGGCAGCAAAGCAGGCGTGATTGTCAAGAAAGACCCAAGCCAATTTGATAACAAAGACATGGAGGAGATTAGAAGACGGGTAGCCGATGGCGAAAGAATCGTGTTCTAAAAAAGTCTCCTTCAGGAAGGAGATAGGATATGTTTGAGTTACTGAAAAGCACATTATTTGATTTGAATCAGTTTGATGGGAATCTGAATACCAACGTAACGACCCAGACGGGAACCGGTCAGGACTTGTCTGCGGAAATGAAAACGTATTATGACAAAGAGCTGATTCGTTTAACAGGACCGCAGCTGGTGCATGACCAGTTTGCGCAGAAGAAAAATATTCCAAGAAATAGTGGTAAAACAATTGAATTCAGAAAGTATGATAATTTTCCGAAAGCGCTGACTCCGCTGACAGAAGGTGTTACGCCGGACGGCAGAAAACTGAACGTAACCACCATTGATGCGACAGTGCAGCAGTATGGTGATTATGTTACGATTTCTGATATTTTGGATTTGACCGCTATTGATAATAATCTGCTGGAGGCACAGGAACTGCTTGCTGACCAGGCGGGCAGAACTTTGGACACTGTGACCAGAGAGGTTATGGTGGGCGGTACAAACGTTTTGTATGTCGATGGAAAGACTTCCAGGGCAACGCTTACATCTGACAATAAGCTGAAAGTAAAGGATATCAAGAATGGCGTCAGAATCCTGAAGAATGCCAATGCGCAGAAGATTAACGGATACTTCTGGGCAATTATTCATCCGGATAGTGAGTACGATATTACTAACGATCCAGACTGGATTAATGCGTCTCAGTACGCAGGTTCTGATCAGATTTTTGAAGGCGAAATTGGTAAGATTCACGGCGTGAGATTTATCGAGACGACAGAGGCTAAGGTTTTCGAGAGTGCTGGTGCAGGTAAAGAAACCGTGTATGCTACGATGCTGCTTGCGAAGAATTTCTACGGAACAACCAAGGTTGAAAACGGAGGTCTTGAATTTATCGTGAAGCAGAAGGGATCTGCTGGAACCGGCGACCCGCTGAACCAGAGATCTACAGCCGGCTGGAAAGCCATTAAGACTGCGGTCAGACTGGTGGAACAGTATGGACTGAGAATTGAGCACTGTTCTTCATTTAATGCGAAAGCAGTGTAATTTAGAAGGAGGTACTTATGGCAGACGATAAGAATGTAAAGACTGCAACACCTGAGATGGAAGCTGCAGCGGAAAAGGTGCTGAAGGATGTTGAAGCAAAAGCTGCTGAAATCATCAAGGCTGCGGAGGCAAAAGCAACAGAGATTATGGCGGGTGCTAAAGAAGCAGTAACGCAGGTAGCACCGAAAGCGCTTTTTGCTGGACCAAGTGAAGAAGAGCTTGCGCGGGCGCGAGAAAAAGTACCGGTGGAGCTTTTTAAGGACAATAACCTTTACAAAGACGATGTGTACGTTGCTGTAAATGGAGAGAATATCAAAATCAAACGCGGTGTTCCGGTTGAAATTGACCGCATGTTCGCAGAGGTCTTAGATAATTCTCGCAGACAGGATTCGGCTTCTGCGGATCTGAATGAAAAGCTGCAGGATGAATTCGCAAACAAATCAAGAGATTTGCAGTAAGAAAATCATGGAGAGTGGAGGGTTCTGCTCTCCATTTTTTTAGGAGGTTTTTTGTATGAACAGAAAAGAGTTTAACGTCTCGGTATCGACGAGAGAGAATGCGGCAAAGGTAATCAATGGCGTAATCCAGTACGATACGGGGAATCTGTTTAATATTAATATTTTAGAGGGGGCATATCCCTTTGACTTTACTGGCTACAGCAATGTCATCATTGAGGTACTAAAGCCTGATGGGACGGTATTTGTTGATGGTGATGGCGGCAGTCTTGATGTGCTTGACGCTGAGGAAGGGCTTGTGGCATTTGGGCTGCAGCCGCAGTGTGTGCTGCTCAAAGGTATGCACTTCATCACGATTTCTATTTATTCAAACGGTGTGAAGGTGACGACTGCGCGGCTCAATTACTATGTCTCTGAAAGCATGGACGATAGCCAGGGCGATGATGTTATTAGCATGAGTGAATACCCTGTGATGCAGCTTCTTTTAGCACAGGCATCAAATATCATTGAAGCGGAACAAATGCGTGTGATTGCAGAGCAGCTGAGACAGCAGGCAGAAGCCGACAGAGTAAGCGGGACTTCCGGTGTGCTGGCACAGGTGCAGAAAGCCATTGAGCAGATGCAAAGCTATGTGGGCTCGGTCAAAGATTGGTATGATCTCTTTATGAGCGCTGCTGGTGATGCTTCCGGCGTGGATTTGTCAACGGTGGTTACACAGACGAACCTTTTTGATGTGCTAAAGGATATTGACTGTGGGGAATTTACGGGAACTGCCAATAAGACGCTGCATATTCAGGGTGGTGAAGAGGAGCATTTGCCTGCTTTGGAAGACAGGGAACTGGGATATGTGCGAGGCAAACAGGCGCTATACATTGGGGATAATGGTGTCAATGTGTGCCTAAATCCGTCTTGTTATGTGGTACAGCCGACGGCACCGGCAGATACGACTGTGCTTTGGGTTGATGCGTCTAACGGCGGGGCTATCAAGTATTGGGATGGCGCGAACTGGGTAGGCACGGCAAAGGCGACTTTTGCATAAGGGGGTGTATGTGAATGCCGGTAAATCATAGCTACACTGTAACAACAAATAGTATTACGTGGAATATTACAGGATTCACCTCGTTGAGCAAGTATAAGAGAACTTTTAACTATTTTATTGCTTACGATGGGGGAATGTTAGATGCGGGGACTGTCGTACGTGCGGCGGGAACTACGGATGTAAGCTTTACGTACACAGGTTTAGAGGCTGGAAAAACATATGAGATTTCTTGCAGTATGTTTACCGATAGTGATTCTGGCAATATATATGAGTATGGTCCTTTAACTGTTACGACAGAATCCCTAGTGACTACGATGAATTTTAGTGCCTATGCTACAGCAAGGGCAGTCATTTTATCAACTTACGGAATCAATCAGGCGACATTTCTCAGAAGGCTTGAATTGGGTGGTAAAAATGGATGGTGGGATATATTCTTAATACCTGCAAACACTACACCATCATGGCGGAGTGTCACTTTTAATTTGACTGAATTCGCAGAGGTATACAGGCCCAAAGAAGGAGAAACTATTAATGTATATGCTGAGTTGCAAAAGGATGACACAGGGGAACCCTTATTGCGGCGGGAATCCACTGTAACAATCCCTTACGACGATTCGATTTTCATTCGAGCAACCAACATTACTGACTCTGCTATCACTGTGAATGTGTATGGCTTAAACGGAAACAAGGAATATGAAAGAAGTCTTCGCTGGTATCGAAAAGGTCCTGAGGACAGCGACTATATTCAGATTTCTGCCACGCAGATTCAGGCTGGCAGTGGTGTCACTACGTTTAATACGCCGCTTTCTTCTCTTAAAGCAAATAGCGCTTACAGTTTCAAGGTTGAGTTGATTGGGCCTGAAGGGTTGATTACTTCTGTAACAACTACCGCCAACACGCTGGAAGTGCCGGGAAAGCTGTCTGTGGATAATATTGGAGAGTCTGCTGTGACGCTGATTTTATCGGGGCTTACCAATGCCATCGGAAGGACTGTGAAGTGGCTTTATAAAAAATCCACTGATACTGCCTATGTGGCTGCTGGAACGACGGAGCTGACCAGCAATGCCAGCAGTGTTTCTAAAGTTGTAAGCGGCTTGATTAATGAAACCGTATATAACTTCAAAGCGGAAATCTATGATGCGAATGACAGCAATCATATTTTGGGCATTAAGACGGCAATCGCAACAACACAGCGGCAGGTGGCTATCATGGCGCTTGAATCTGCTACCAGTGTATCGCTTCGGGTTGTGCTTCGTGATATGGAAACGAATGTGAACTATGACAAGTATATCTACTGGTACATTAAACGGTCAACCGATGCAAATTACACTGATGCAGGATATGATGTAGTGACTGCAGATTCCGGCGCATCTTCGCAGAGTCATCTTTTCACGGGACTGGTATCATCGACCATTGGGACTAGCGGGGAATTGCAAGAGGCTGCTTATGACGTTCGGGCAGTGATTAAGAAGGATAATGCAGCCACAATGGCTACGCTGAACGGCACCTACGCTACGACTCTTCGTGACAGTGATATCCCAAAGCCGGTCATTACGGAAGCGCTGCAGGTAATCGGTGAGAAAAAAGTGGAACTTTGGTGGGAGGCTCCAGAGCATGTTACCAGCAATGAAGCGTATGTGCATTATGACATTGAGCTGTCCTCGGATGGGGAAGACTATACACTTATTAGGACTGTGGACCAGCCTCCGCAGGATTATAGTGAAGTGCAACTGCCTGCCTTTGATGTGAAGTATTATTTGCGTATAAAGTCTTATCCTGATGGCGGCGGCACAGAGGCGAAACTGTCCAATGTTGTTGAAGTGATGCTAACCGAGGATTTTGACTGGGAAACCGTCAGTGAGGGCGCGCCTTGTGTGATCCGGGCTGATAAGTGGAATTTGCTGATTCGATATATTAGAAAACGGCTTTCTGATTATGGCATTACAAGTGCTTATGAAATGTCAAGGGTAAAGGCTGGACAGGTTGTTACTGCGTACGGATTTAATCAGCTGCTTGCAGCCTGCAATGCGTTTTATGCGACCGGGATTGCCTCAAAGCAGGCAGGGGATGCAATTAGAGCCGCTGACCTTTTGAAATTGCAGGAAGCAGTGAATTACAAGGAGGAAACTTTATGAAGATATCAGAGGTACTGGCCAGAGTGAAAGAAGTGAAACCAAATCCTTTCACCGATGACATGCTGCTTAACTGGCTCAATGATATAGAGGCAAAGGTGCAGACGGAAGCGCTGCAGAGAAAACCGGAGGGTGTGGATATCTATACGCTTCCGGAAGATCTGAACCGTGAACTGACGCTGCCCAAGCCATACGATGAATGCTATATGCTTTATGTACAGGCGCAAATTGATTTTGCGCTGCAGGAGTTTGATACTTACAACAATACAATGGTGATGTTCAATTCAGCTTTCCGGGAGGCGAAGGGCTATTATGTCAGAACTTTTGAGAAACTGAATCCGCCACGGCTTAATGTGCAACTATGAGGAGGGTGGATATGGGATATTTACCAGAAATGATGGCAAGTGTTGAGCCGGTGAGAAGACAGGTTATTGCGTTTAAGGGATATTCCGACGCGCCGATGATTGATGACGGTGAGATGCGGGACATGAAGAATCTGACTTCTGACTACTATCCTGTACTCGCGCAGAGGAAGCAAAGGGGCTTGTATAGCGACAAAATCACAAGACCCTATAATATTCTCGCATGGAAGGAAAAACTCGCCTACGTGGACGGGAAGACTTTCTATTATGGTGATGAGCGCAAAGGTTCTCTTGAAAGTGAGGGAGAAAAGGTGTTGGCACCAATCAACAATAAGATTTGTATCTTCCCGGATAAGATTTGCTATAATTTGATGACGGACAGAATGGAGCCGCTGGAAGCGTTCTTTGATACTGGAACGCTAGACGCAGGCGCATATATCAGCGTGACGACAAACACATTGACGATACCGGGGGCGGATTTCAGCAGTTTTGCAGCGGAGGATACGGTGAGACTGACAGGATGTACGACTTGCCCGGACAATAATATTACAGCGCGAATCGTAAAGATTGAGGCGAATGTGATTACGTTTCCGGACAATTCTTTTTCAATTCCCGATGCTGACAAGGAGGCAGGTACATACAAGGAATATGGTTCAGTGAAGATTGCAAGACCGGTACCAGATATGGATTTTGTGATTGAGTCAAATAACCGCTTATGGGGCTGTAAGGGGAACACGATTTACAGTTGTAAGCTGGGGGATCCGAAGAACTGGAATGATTATACGATGATTTCCAATTCTGCCTATGCGGTGGATGTGGGTACAGATGGAGATTTTACTGGCGCGGTGGCGTATCCGACGCATATTGCTTTCTTTAAGGAGGACTATATTCATAGGCTCTTCGGCAATAATAAGCCGTCCACCTATCAGATTGACACGATTCGTGGTTTGGGACTGCAGAAAGGGTGCCACAAGTCCATACAAACGGTTGATGGGGTGGTTTACTATAAAAGCCGGGAAGGCATTGTGGCTTACGATGGCACGTATCCAGTTCTAATTACGCAGAATTTCAAGCACAAATATACGGAGGCTGTGGCAGGCACCAACCTGATGAAGTACTACGTGTCTATGAAGCGTGAGGACGGGATTTGGGATTTCTTTGCTTATGATTTGAACCGGCACATGTGGCACCGAGAGGATCATACTCACGCTTCGATGTTTACTTTTCTGTCTGGTAAGCTGATTTATATTGATGCGGGTGTCAACAAGGTTTATGTGGTTGACGCTGACAGAGATTTTGTTCCGGAG
>CANBFZ010000056.1 GCA_947367725.1 uncultured Eubacterium sp. | reverse complement strand
GATAAGAATTATTATGTAAATCTTTCTGAACCGTCTGTATTAGAGACTTTTTTACAAGTACTCCAGGAAAAACAGTTTCGATTTGTTGGACATGATTTGATTCGGGATTACTATGCATTGATGTGCTGCGGTTTTTATGACGTTAAAACTTCCTTTGATACTGCCATTGCGCAGTATGTTATTGATCCCACCAAGTCCAACTATGCACTGAAGACCTTGACCTTTGAACTGCTCCACTATGAACTGGAAGAGGAAGCCACTTTTATGGAGCAGGGCGGGCAGATTGATTTGCTGGGGACCAGCAATGAGAAATATGCAGAATACGGTCTAAAATGGTGTATCGCTGTCAGCAGATTGCGGAACCTCCAGATGGAAACCTTGACCGCAGAACAGCTTCTGCGCGTTTACGAAGAGGTGGAACTTCCACTGGTAGAAGTACTTGCCGCCATGGAAACCGAGGGATTTGCGGTGAACAAAGAAACGCTGGAAACCTTTGGAAAGCTGCTTAGTGGCGAGATTGAGCAGCTGGAGCACGCCATTTATGAACTTGCAGATACCAAATTTAATATTAAGTCGCCGGTGCAGCTAGGCGAGATTCTCTTTGAAAAGCTGCAGCTTCCGGCGGGGAAAAAGAGCAAGCGAGGCTACAGCACCAGTGCCGATGTGCTGGAAAAAATCAGAGATTTACATCCCATTGTGGATTTGGTGCTGCAGTATCGCACTTTGACAAAACTAAACAGCACTTATGTGGAGGGACTTAAGCCGCTGATCGGATCGGATGGAAAAATTAGAGCCCATTTTCAGCAGACGGTGACCGCAACCGGCAGAATCAGCTGTACAGAACCAAACCTGCAGAATATACCGATTAGACAAGAGCTGGGCAGAAAATTGCGAAAAGCGTTTGTACCAGGTGAAGCGGGTTATACCTTAGTCGGCGCCGATTATTCCCAGATTGAGCTGCGGATTTTAGCCCATTTATCTGGTGATGAAAACCTCATTGACGCTTTTAACAACGGCGATGATATCCATCGGAATACGGCAGCCAGAGTCTTCGGTATTTCTTATGATGCCGTGACGCCGCTGGACAGAAGCCGGGCGAAAGCGGTGAATTTTGGTGTGATTTACGGCATGAGCGGTTTTGGGCTTTCAGAAGAACTGCAAATTACCAGAAAAGAAGCAGAGCGCTATATCAAAGACTATTTTGACAAACATCTTGCGGTAAAAGCATATATGGATGCGCAGATTGAAAACTGCAAGGAAAAAGGTTATTCTGAGACGATTATGGGACGGAAACGGTATATCCATGAGATTCATTCTTCCAATTTTATGACACGGCAACTGGGCGAACGGCTTGCGATGAACAGTCCGATTCAGGGAAGTGCGGCGGATATTATTAAACTTGCTATGATTCAAGTGTATAGAGAGCTGAAAGAAAGAAACCTGTCCTCTAAGCTGATTTTGCAAGTACATGACGAATTGATTATTTTGACAAAGCAGGAAGAACTTGCGCAGGTGGAAGAACTCTTAATTCGGAATATGGAACGTGCGATGACCCTAAAAGTGAAATTAGAAAGTGATTTGAACCAGGGAGATACCTGGTATGATTTAAAGTAGAGGAATCAATATGAAAGTGATAGGACTGACTGGCGGCATCGGTGCAGGAAAATCCACAGTCTCTGACTATTTAAGAGCGCGTGGGTTTCAAATTCTTGATGCGGATCAAATGGCGCGGGACTTGACTGAAAAGGGAACCGAAACCCTGCGGGACATTGTTTCTGCTTTTGGAGAAGAAATTTTGTTTCCGGACGGCAGTCTAAATCGCAAGAAATTAGCTGCCATGGTGTTTTCTGATGAGAAGCAGAGAGTATTGTTAGAAAGTCTGACCACCAAACGGGTTGTAGCGCGCATCGCCCATCGGCTGCAACAGTTTGCACAGGAAGATACCGCAGGAACGATCTTTGTCGATGCCCCGTTATTATTTGAATCTGGTGCAGACCGTCTGACTGATGTGGTATGGCTGGTTGATGCGGCGCAGGATGTACGGATATCTCGTGTAATGGCACGGGATGGTGCTGCTGCAGAGGATGTGAAACGACGAATTGAAAGTCAGATGACTCGTGAAGAGAAGGCAGCAAAATCTGCAGAAATCATCGATAATTCAAAGGGAAAGGAAGCGCTTTACCAACAAGTGGAGCGACTATTAGAGAAGTATGTTGAAACAGAATAAAGGGAATAGAAGTAACAGAATCTTCGATTTTTTACACAGAAATATTATTATCATTATCATTGCAGTGGTCGTGCTTGCCGGTGCCATTTCTACTGTCGCGATTGTGCGCGGCGATGCGGGGACCTCCCAAGAGGAGCAGGAAACAGTAACCTATGAGAAAATGAGCCGCATCTATCTGGCCATGTCGCAAGTGCAGACCTTGAATCCGCTGACTTCTAATGATCGTGATGTATATTATATTTCTCAGTTGATGTTCAGCAGTCTGTTTCGGCTGGACGAAACGCTGAATGTGGAGCCGGAACTTGTCAAAAGTTATACAGTCAATACGCAGGAAGGCAGTGTTCTCCTGAAACTGAGAAAAGATGCCAAATTCAGCGATGGATCTTCCTTGACTGCAAATGATGTGCGGGCAACGATCAATGCGGTGTTAAATATTGGCGCATCAAGTCCTTACTATGCATATGTTTCAAAAATTGATTCTGTTGTAGCGTCTGGCAATTACACGATGACCATTACGTTTGAAAATCCGCAGGATGCGTCTTTGGACAATCTGGTCTTTCCAATTATTTCCGCTGCGTCCTATGATACAGAGGATGATCGAACCATCGGCAGCGGGCCGTATTATTGTGCCAGCTATGATGCGACAAAGACGCTTGATTTGAAACCGAACAAATACTATTTTGGCGAACAGCCTGATAACAAACTACAGTTTAAAGTGCTGCCTGACCAGTCAAGGACCACAGGTTTGATGACCATGGAAGCCATCACTGCTAGTGTTAGCAGAGAACAGAATGCCGATGCCGATGCCGAAGATAAAGATCTGACGGTACAGAAAATCAGTTCTGGTGAAATGGAATATCTGGGTTATAATTTTAAAAATAAGATATTAGCAAAAAAAGAAGTCAGACAGGCAATTGCGAAGGCCATTGATGCGAAAAGCCTAATCCATGACAATTACGGCGGCAGCGGTATATTGTCAGATTCTCTGTACTTTCCTGGATTTCTAGGAACAGAAAATAAGGGAGATGCATATGAGCTGGATCAAAAAGGGGCTGCAGATCTTTTGGAACAGGCGGGCTATCGGGACGTCAACGAAGACGGTCTACTGGAAGATCAGGAAGGGAAAAAAGTTTCCCTGACGATTCTGGTCAATACCAACGGCGGCAACCGCGAAGATACGGCCAGCAGCATCGCAGCTTCTTTAAAGGAGATCGGCATTGATGTCAGTGTAAAGCGGGCTGACTGGCAGACATACAAAACAGCCATTGCAGAGGGTGCATTCGATCTTTATCTGGGCGGTTATCAGTTTGATAAGAAATTTGATTTGAGAACGCTGTTTCGCCGGGGCAATGCAGTCGGATACGACAACCAGCAGGTTCGTACCTATGTGAATCAACTAGAAACCTGCCTGTCGGCAGAAGAACAGAAAGCAGTCTATGAGAAGTTAAAACCGCTTCTTACAGACGAACTGCCGTACTACTGTCTGTGCTATAAAACCTATGCGTTTATTACTGTGCCTCGGTTCAGTGCACAAGGCATTCCAACCTTTTTTGATATTTACAGAGGCTGTGAAACCTGGAGTTGGGAACGAACTATGGTGACAGACGCTGTCTCATAAATATGAAAGACCCTGATGGAAATGTTATGTATCTTCTTTGACTGGATAAAACCAGTAGCGGGAATACATAGCAAACTAGATAACAGGGTCTTTTTGATTCTATTATGCATCTCGAGGTTTCGATAAAAATAGAACATATTTTTTATATCAGTAAAAAAAGTGCTTTACTAATTTATCAAATTAAAGTATAATGGCAATCAAGCGATTCAAATTGAAGAGAGGTATATACAATGAAACATGTAAAAAAAGTATTGGCATGCGCGCTTGCACTGGTGATGGTTTTTACACTGGTATCCTGTGGTGGAGAGGAAAAAGATGCAGGTGCAGAATCTGACAAAGCATATGTACAAGATAAGGGAAAACTGGTGGTCGGCATTACAGAGTTTGCGCCGATGGACTACAGAGACGATAACGGTGCATGGATCGGTTTTGATGCAGATATGGCAAAAGCCTTTGCAGAAAGTCTGGGTGTAGACGTTGAATTTATCGTCATTGACTGGGACAACAAAATTATGGAACTGGAAGGTAAAAGCATCGACGTGGTATGGAATGGTATGACGCTAACAGATGAGGTAACATCTGCAATGGGCACTTCTGTGCCATACTGCAAAAACGCACAGGTGGTAGTTGTGCCGAAAGATAAGGCAGCACAGTATCAGAGTGAAGATGCCATTAAGACCTTATCCTTTGCAGCGGAAGCTGGCTCTGCAGGAGAAAAGATTCTCAAAGAAATGGACTGCGAACTCGTTTCGGTACAGTCTCAGTCTGATGCATTGATGGAAGTTGCTGCAGGTACCTCTGAAGCATGTGTCATCGACCTTTTGATGGCAGGCGCAATGATCGGCGAGGGCACCAGCTATGAAAATCTCACTTATACGGTTGCACTGAACGAAGAGGATTATGGCGTTGGATTCCGTAAAGGCTCGGATCTGGTTGACGCACTGAATCAGTTCTTTAAAGATGCATATGCAAACGGAACGATGATGGAGATTGCTGAAAAGTACGGTGTACAGGAATCTGTAATCGAACAGAAATAAAACAGACAGAACCAATGATGGGAGAGAAATAAAAGGAAGTTAGAGCACTATGATGGAACGCGTAATGCTGGAGTTGTCCAGCGGATTTCTGGTAACAATTGAATTATTTGTACTCACTTTGCTGGGAGCGCTGCCGCTGGGGCTGATTATCGCTTTTGGTTCTATGAGCAAATTAAAGCCGTTGAAATTCTTAACAAGAGCAGTCGTTTGGGTAGTCAGAGGCACGCCGCTGATGCTGCAGTTGATTCTTGTGTATTTCGGTCCGGGGCTGTTGTTTGACTATCAGCTCTGGGGCGGCAGTAGTGCCGGACGTTTTACTGCGGTAACTGTCACCTTTATCTTAAATTACGCTTGTTATTTCTCCGAAATCTACAGAGGTGGCATTGAAAGCATTTCCAAGGGACAGTATGAGGCGGGACAGGTGCTGGGACTGACCAGACGGCAGATTTTCTTTAAAATCGTACTGCTGCAGGTCGTCAAAAGAATTATCCCGCCTATGGGCAATGAGTTTATCACCTTAGTAAAGGATACTTCCTTGGCAAGAATTATTTCAGTCTATGAATTGATCTGGGCAGGGCAGGCATTCATTAAAAGTGCCGGCATTATCTGGCCGCTGTTCATGACGGGGATCTTCTATCTGCTGTTCAGTGGGGTGCTTGTCATCCTCTTTGGACAAATCGAAAAGAAATTAAGTTATTTCAGCAGTTAGGGAGGAAATGATGGCATTTTTAGAAGTAAAAAATCTGAAAAAAAGTTTCGGAAAAACGGAAGTGTTAAAAGGAATTGACTTCTCCCTGGAAAAAGGAGAGGTGCTTGCAATGATCGGCGCTTCCGGCGGCGGCAAGACAACGCTGCTTCGTTGTTTGAATTTCTTAGAACTTGCTGATGCAGGTACAATTTCTATCGATGGACAACAGATCTATGAAGGCGGTGTGACCCGCTATCGCAATGAAAAAGAACTCCGTGACAGCAGATTGCATTTTGGACTTGTATTTCAGTCATTTAATCTGTTTCCCCAGTACAATGTGCTGCAGAACGTAACACTGGCGCCGACGCTGCAGCAAAAGGGATCGGCACAGCAGATTTCCGCGCACGCACTGGAGACCATTGCACGAGTTGGCTTAACCGATAAGCTGGAAAATTATCCGTGCCAGCTGTCCGGCGGACAGCAGCAGCGGGTGGCAATTGCAAGAGCATTGGTCATGGACCCAGATATTTTGTGTTTTGATGAACCGACTTCCGCACTGGATCCGGAACTAACAGGAGAAGTGCTGAAAGTCATCAAAAGTCTGAAGGACAGTAGCAGTACGATGATTGTGGTGACTCATGAGATGGAATTCGCCAGAAATGTCGCAGATAAAATTATCTTTATGGCAGATGGCAAAATTGAAGAGATGGGAACACCGGAGGAAGTTTTCGATCATCCGCGCTCTCTGCGAACACAAGCATTTTTGTCGAAATCACAGGAAAAGATCTAATTACCAAAGATCATCCAAAAAGATAAAAATTAAGGGTTTACTTTTTGTCCGGTTTGGTATATAATCTTTTTTGCGGTTGCGATTTGACTGCGATGTGCGGCAGTGGCGGAATGGCAGACGCGCACGGTTGAGGGCCGTGTGGGAAACCGTGCTGGTTCGAGTCCAGTTTGCCGCACCATATCAGGCTGCTGATTGTCAGTGTTGATAATCAGCAGTTTTCATATCAAGCAAGTATTGACGATTCTAAATCGTTATGCTAAAATATAATTGTTGTGCCGGCGTGATGGAATTGGCAGACGTGCGGGATTCAAAATCCCGTGGTGGCAACACCGTATGGGTTCGACCCCCATCGCCGGCACCAATAGAATCCCAATGGATTTATGTTAGGAGGATCATATGAGTAACGGTGGTGGCAGTGCATTTGCAATGCAGTTAGTAATCTTAGTAGTATTTATCGGCGCGATGTATTTCTTGCTGATCAGACCTCAGAAAAAGAAGGAGAAGACCATTCAGCAGATGAGAAATACGTTGCAGGTTGGTGATGAGATTATCACAATCGGCGGTATCTGCGGTAAGATTGTCAAAACAAAAGAAGAGTCCATCGTAATTCAGGTTGGTGCTGATAAAGTTAAGTTTGAGATGATGAGATGGTCTGTTTCATCCGTGGTAAGTTCAAACAAGACTGCAGCAAAATCGTCCGTCGCAGAAGACGAAGAAGAGAAGAAAATTAAGCCAAAACGTCTGAGAAAATCTGCTGACGAAGAAGAGAATATTCCTGAAGACGAAAAATAAAATTGGCTTTACAACTTCAAAAGAAATGCAGCCAAAACGCCCTTTTATTGCAAGGGCGTTTTTTTAATATAGGCGCTATGGATTTATCTGTATTTCCAGAATATCAAATTTCTTCGGTTATCCGGATAAATTAGGAATTTTCACTTGCCCGAGCCTTTAAAACGTAGTACAATAAAGAGTAAAATAAAATGCCGGTTTTATGGGCAAATTTTAATATATAGAAGGTGAGAAGGTTACAATGAATGCAAAACTCAGAAAAATTTTAGCTAGTTTGGTCATCATTGCGCTTCTTGTGGGATGGTATATTTCCATTTTTGGGATTGGTGCCATCAGCTCCATCAAGGACGTAATGAAGTTTGGTCTCGACATCAATGGCGGTGTGTATGTCGTGCTGGAAGCTGACGCAGAAGACACGAAAGATCTTTCCGACAAGGATCTGGCACAGGTCATGGAACAGACCAGAGCTGTACTCAATAACAGAGTAAACGCCATGGGGATTTCGGAAGCTACCGTTTCCTTGGAAGGAACAGACAGGCTTAGAGTAGAAATGCCGGGTGTAGAAGATGCACAACAGGCGATAGAACAGATAGGCAGAACCGCGCAGCTGCGCTTTTTACTGGCCGACGGAACTGTGGTATTAAGCGGCGATGAAGTCAAAAATGCTAATATCGACACAGATACAGAGCATGGCGGTTATAAAATTGTTTTGGAATTTACAAACGAAGGTTCCAAAAAATTTGAAGATGCGACCAGAAGAACTGCTGCAAATGAAATCACACCTAATGCAGAGTTTGCAGAGCAAGAAATCGACGGACAGGCTGTGATCATCATGCTGGATGATGAAATTGTCACTGCGCCGACTGCAAGTACAGTTATTACCTCTACTACCTGCGAAATCACCAGCCAGGGTGGGTACACACAGGAAGATGCTTCTAATACGGCGGCGCTGATTCGAGGCGGTGCACTGCCAATTTCCTTAAACGAAGTGACTTCTTCTGTACAGACTGCTACCATCGGTGTCAATGCACTGAACAAAAGTATCGTGGCAGGTGCAGTAGGGTTAGCACTGGTATTTCTGCTGATGCTGTTGATGTACAATATTCTGGGATTGGTTGCAGATATCGCACTGCTGTTGTATGTGCTGATTGTACTTTGGATTATGGCAGGACTTGGAAGCGTTCTGACCTTGCCGGGGATTGCAGGTATCATCTTGTCTATCGGTATGGCGGTTGACGCAAACGTTATCATATTTGCAAGAATCAAAGAAGAAATTGCAGCAGGAAAGACGATCCGCGTGGCTGTATCCCAAGGATTTAAACACGCGCTGACCACCGTTTTGGATGCGCAGATTACAACGCTGATTGCATCTGTGGTGCTTTATGAAATCGGATCTACTGCCGTAAAAGGGTTTGCACTGACCTTGATGATCGGTATCATTGTAAGTATTTT
>CANBFZ010000055.1 GCA_947367725.1 uncultured Eubacterium sp. | reverse complement strand
GATTTGATGTCTTGTTCGAGGATGACGACACTTGGTTTGATGTAGAATGTCAAACTGCGGATACCAAAGCACTACCGCAGCGCAGTCGCTACTATCATGCTGTCGCAACGGTGGATTCCCTTTCTCGCGGACAGGAATACAGCCAGCTAAAGCCGGGCTATGTTATTTTCATCTGTTTGTTTGATCTGTTCGGACAGGATGAGCCAATATACACATTTCAAATGATGGATGAGAAAAACCACTTGCATTTAGAAGATGGTCAAGTTACAATATTCCTAAACAGTAAGTGCCGCAAAGATGATATGCCTCGTGCATTAAGAAATCTGTTTCAGTATCTGGAAGAAGGTACTGTTTCTGAAGCGGATGCATGGCTGCTGCGCCTGCAAAGCGCAGTGAAAACCATGGAAAACGAAAAGGAGGTGCGGAGCAGAATGACACTGTATGATGAATGGGTGCGAACTGCCATCGCATTTGAAAAATGCAAGAAAGAATTGGAGGAATCCGAAAAAAACTTACAGCAGATTGAAGCCAAAGTAAAACAGGCTGAGGCTGAAATAAAGCAAGCTGACGCTGTACGAAAGCAGGCTGAAGCTGAAATAAAGCTTACGGAATATCTTCTAAACCAGGACCGTTTCGACGACCTGAAAAAAGCATTGAAAGACCCTGCCTATAAAGAGAAACTATTTGAAGAACTGCATCAGTAAACTTATAAAAAAAGTGTGCCTGACGGAATCAAAGATTCCTATGCACACATGTCGCCCGCGAGGATCATTCAACAAAATTCATGATTGATGGATAGCAAAAGAGCACCTCGGGCTACTTGTTTATCAACATTTCAGCTTGATGTGCTCTTGATTTTCTGATTTGCCACTCTCACGATTATTTAGAGACGTCTGTCACAAACCCACATGATAGTTTAGACTACCTAAAAAAACACTGCTGCCCTGGCAAATTCGCCCAGGGACAGCAGTGTTTTTCTTTATTTTTGAAGCGTCTGTCCGGCGCCGCATCTCACTCTCGTTAGCGCGTCGCAGGCACGACTTCCGCGGTAGTGCGTTTCCAATCAAACTTCGCTTTTGCTCGTTTTCTTGGTCGCACCTCGCATGAGACGTTCCGCGGGCCGCTTACGCAGTTGGTGATACGGCTTCAGGTAGTCTTTCTTCCATCATGTTCATGAGGGCGTCAGTGCATGGCAGTTCATCTACCATCTTTGCATCTGCTGCTGCCATAAACACAGGATTTACTGGAGCCAGCACGCCGCCCAGTACTTCGCCGATTTCAGCGTACTTATACAGCGGCAGCGTATCATCCATTTCCAGAGAAATATCTGATTCGTCTTCGAAGCCAAATTCTTCTTCGAACACGTTTGCAAGTTCTGCCGCAATTTCCCAGTTGCTTAAGTCAACATCTTCAACAATTGCAGCTTCAACCGGCATCAGTCTTCTTTCAGTATTGGTGAAAGTGCCGTCAGTGCTTGCAAAACCAGTGCCCGGAATGAATACGTCCGCTTTCTTCGCAGTTTCTGTCATATAAATATCGGAAACCATCAGGAATTCCAGACCGGACAGATCGAAACCTGCCGCAGCCGGATCTTCACCAAAGATAATCAGGCCCTTCACGCCTTCCATTGCCTCAGCGCCGGCACGGATACCCATGTCGACAAGTCCCTGAGAGTTGTTCTTCGGTTTTACACAGAGAATCCCATCTCTAGGTTTTCCAATGTGACCGGAAAGCTGTGCGATTTCAGCAACCAGTGCAGCCGCTTCATAAGACAGCACGTTCTGCTGGTATACGATCATCGCTTTCTTTGCCTTTGCATACAGTTCAGCTACTGCATTAATTTCATCGCAAACTGCAGCGTCTGCAACGGAAGCTGCGAATGCGTCAAAACCTTCAGCATCGCTCTTCTTGCCCATGTCAATCAGGGCTTTTGCCAGACCCTTTAAGAAAGCAGTGCTGTTATCAGTATCAACTACCTTTTCAGCAAAAGCGTAGGAAGTCTGTGCTTCCGGTGTGTTGATTGCAACTACCTTAGCGCCTGCTTCTGCAGCCTGTTTGATCTTGTTCCAGATAACCGGATTGTTCTTCTTAATGAAGCCCGGTACTAAGATCACTTCGGTGGACAGAAGTTCATCGATGGTGTTCGGGGAAGCGTCCAGTCCCAGTACATCGGTCAGCGCGTTCTTTCTGGTGTTGAAGCAGAAAGTCTTAGCCCCTGCAATGCGTGCGAACTTCTTCACTGCGTATGCTTCTTCGTTAGTATATCTGTCGGAAACAGCAACTGCGATGGAATCAGCGCCGTGTCTTACCTTCACTGCTTCCAGCTTCTTTGCCGCCATTACGATTGCTTCGTGGTAATCAGTCATGCGGAAATCGTCGCCGTCCTTAATCATCGGGTCAACTTCCTTGCCTTCAAGCACTGCAGCATCAAAGCCCCACTTACCTTTTCCACAGCAAATGCCGGCATTGACATAACCTTCCTTGGAAGGATTTGCCTTAATCAGCATGTCGCCGTAGGATTCCAAATCTAAAGTACAGCCAACGGAGCAGAATGCGCAAGTTGTTTCTGTAATTTCAGTATCCAGCGGCACTTCTTTCTGTACAGTCTGTCTTTCCTGCAGAGCGCCGACCGGACAAACGCTGACACACTGACCGCAGGATTCACATCCGGACTCAGCCAGCGGTTTTTCCAGGTTCGGTTTTACGACAGTGTCAAAACCACGCTGTACAAGACCCAGCGCACCTACGCCCATGACTTCGTCACAGACTCTCACGCAAAGTCCGCAAAGGATACACTTGTTCGGATCTCTTACGATGAACGGATGATCATCAGTAAACTCGATCATATTTTTGTCCCCTGCAAATCGTTCAGGTTCTACATCGTATTCGTTAGCGTAATCGATCAGCTTACATTCGAAGTAGTCATGACAGCCACATTCCAGACATCTGGAAGCTTCCGCTACTGCCTGATCTTCTGTCAAACCATCAAATACAACTTCAGAGAAATTGTCCTTTCTTTCTGCTGCAGAAAGCTGGTCAGCCTTTTCTCTGCAAAGTCTTTCTCTGTCTTCAAAAGTCTTCTCCGTTACATCATCTCTTTCTACAAAGAACGGTTTTTCGTAGCTGACAGCTTCCCCGTTCAAATAAGAATCGATGACAACAGCAGCTTTTCCTGCATCGGCAATGGCTTCTACCGCGATGGAAATCTTGTCGTTACCACAATCACCGCCTGCAAATACGCCAGGAATGCTTGTCATGAAAGTATCCGGATCGTATGCGATCGCATTCTTTCTGGTCTTATCTACATCAAAGGCACTGGCGTCTACCGCCTGACCGATTGCCAGAATTACAGTATCTACGTCGATGGTTTCCGTTTTGCCCTCTACTGGGATTGGCTTTCTTCTGCCAGAAGCATCAGGCTCACCCAGTTCCATAACCTGCAGTACCATCTGTTTTACATGACCCTTTTCATCTTTGATGATTTCCAGCGGGTTGGTCAGGTTCTTAAAGATTACGCCTTCCTCTTCACCCTCTTCAATCTCAATTCTATCAGCAGGCATTTCGTCCTTGGTTCTTCTGTAAATGTTATAAACTTCCTTAGCGCCCAGTCTTACAGCAGTTCTGCAAGCGTCCATTGCAGTGTTGCCGCCGCCGACGATGGCAACCTTTTCACCGAAGTCGATGTGCTGGTTTCTAACAACCTTTCTCAGGAAGTCAATACCGCCGATGACGCCGTCTGCGTCTTCTCCCGGGCAGCCAACGCCGGTGGATACCCATGCGCCGATACCCAGAAGTACTGCATCGTAGTCTGCTCTGATTGTATCGAAGGATAAATCTTCGCCAACTTTGCAGTTCGGCACGATTTCAACACCCATGGATTCAATGATATCGATTTCTGCGTCCAGAACTTCCTTCGGCAGTCTGTATTCAGGAATACCGTAGCGAAGCATACCGCCCAGCTTCGGCATCGCATCGAAGATAGTTACTTCGTGCCCTTTCTGTCTCAGGAAGTATGCTGCGGAAAGACCCATCGGACCACCGCCGATGATGGCTACGGATTTGCCGGTTTCTTCTTCGATTTCCGGAACAAATACCACCTCTTCCATCATGTCGTAATCAGCAGCGAAACGCTTCAATGCTGCAATGCTGATCGGCTCATCCACAAGACCTCTTCTGCAGGCGTCTTCACAAGGATGCGGACATACACGTCCGATGGATGCAGGCAGCGGAATCCGATCCTTAATCAGCTCGTTAGCCGCTTCAAATTCACCGTTAGCGATAAGACCTACATACCCCTGGCAGTCAGTTCCTGCAGGACAAGCCAGAGCGCAAGGCGCTTTACAGTCACCGTTGTGGTTGGAAATGAGCAGCTCCAGATTGGTCTTTCTGGATTCTACGACTCTGTCTGTATTTGTCATGACCACCATGCCTGGTGTGACAGTCGTTGCACATGCTTTGCAGAGTTTCGGGTTTCCTTCAACCTCCACAACGCAAAGACCGCAAGCGCCGTAAATCGTGGTTCTTTCATCATAGCAAAGTGTAGGGATGAAAATATCATTCTCCCTGGCTACTTCCAGGATTGTCTGACCGGGAAGTCCAAATACTTCTTTGCCGTCAATATTCATTCTGAATTTGTTCATTTTTGTATTCCTCCTCCCTACTTTTTCTCAATCGCGCCAAACTTGCAGGATTCTGCGCACTTGCCGCACTTGATACATTTAGTTTGGTCAATGACATGCTGACCCTTTACTTCTCCGCTGATAGCGCCTACAGGGCACTTCTTGGAGCAGAGCGTACAACCCTTACATGCATCGGTAATTTCGAAGGAAATCAGTTCCTTACATGCTTTTGCTGTACACTTTTTATTGTAAATATGGTCTTCATATTCGTTTCTGAAATATTTGATTGTAGTCAGAACTGGGTTCGGCGCTGTCTGACCCAGACCGCACATTGCACCGTCCTTGATCTTCGCAGCCAGTTCTTCCAGCAGTTCAATATCGCCGTCTTTCCCTTCGCCGACCGTGATTCTTTCCAGAATTTCCAGCATTCTCTTCGTGCCGATTCTGCAGTAGTTACATTTTCCGCAGGATTCTTTCTTCGTAAAGTCGAGGAAGTATCTTGCCATATCTACCATACAGGTATCTTCGTCCATAACGATCATACCGCCGGAGCCTACGATCGCGCCGGTCTTATTGATGTCTTCATATGTAACCGGCGTATCAATCAGCTGTGCCGGAATACATCCGCCGGATGGTCCACCCATCTGTACTGCTTTAAATTCCTTGTCCTGCTTGATGCCGCCGCCGATGCCGAAAATAACGTCCTTCAGAGGAAGCCCCATCGGTACTTCTACCAGGCCACCCTTCTTGATCTTTCCAGCCAGGGCGAACACCTTGGTACCCTTAGACTGTTCTGTGCCCATTGCACCAAAGGCTGCGCCGCCGTTTGCGATAATCCAAGGCACGTTGGCAAAGGTTTCTACATTATTGATGTTGGTTGGCTGCTGCCAGTAACCTTTTGCCGCAGGGAAAGGCGGCTTCAGTCTCGGCATACCTCTTTCGCCTTCCAATGATGCGATCAGTGCAGTTTCCTCACCGCATACAAACGCGCCTGCGCCGGCTTTGATTCTAAGATCAAAGTCGTAGCCAGATCCGAAAATATCCTTGCCCAGGAAGCCTTTTTCTCTTGCCTGCTCCATGGCGTTTTCCAATCTCTTGATTGCCAGCGGATACTCAGCACGACAGTAGATGATACCTTCCGTTGCACCCATCGCAAAACCACCGATAATCATACCTTCGATCAGTGCATGCGGGTCGCCTTCCAGAACGGATCTGTCCATAAATGCGCCCGGATCGCCTTCGTCAGCATTACATACGATGTATTTGTTCTTTCCAGGATTTCCTTTTGCAGCATTCCATTTGAACCAGGTCGGGAATCCCGCACCACCTCTGCCGCGAAGTCCGGAAACTTTGATTTCTTCGATGACTTCATCCTGGGTCATGGAAGTCACAACCTTCTTGGTTGCTTCGTAGCCGCCTACTGCCAGGTATTCGTCAATCTTTTCAGGGTTAATCAGTCCGCAGTGGCGCAGCACAACTCGTTTCTGTTTTTCGAGGAACTGTTCATCCTCAGCAGAAATCGCATACTCTGTCACAGGCTTTCCGCCCTTTAAATGTTCTTCTACGATTTTTTCTACTTTATCTGGCTGTACCTTGACGTATCTGGTCATGTCGCCGTTGTCTTCGTAAATATCTACAATTGGTTCCAAATAGCAGGTTCCGACACATCCGGTAAAATCCAGTACCGCGTCAACACCATGTTTTGCCATCTGCTCTTCAAATGCAGCCTGGGTTTTCTTCGCACCTGTTGCGATACCGCAGCTGCCCTGTCCAATGATTACTTTCACAATCGCACCTCCTAAGCTCTTTCTTTGATTTCAGCCAGAATCTGCACTACTTTATCTTTGGTAAGATTTCCGTAGGTTTCATCTCCGTCAGCGCTCTGAATCATCATAACCGGCGCCAGAGAGCAGCAACCCAGACATGCTACATTATTCAGGGTGAACAAACCGTCTTCTGTGGTTTCTCCATCCTGTATTCCAAGATATTCGCAAACTGCTTCTTCGATCATCTCAGAACCGTTTACATGGCAGGCTGTCCCCTGACAAAGCATGATCAGATTCTTGCCGATCGGCTGCAGTCTGAACTGTGCATAGAACGTAGCTACGCCGTAAATCTTTGCCGGTTTGATGCCAGTCGCTTCTGAAATGTGATTGATTGCGTCAATGGAAAGATATCCATAGATGTCCTGGGTCTTCTGCAAAATTGTAATCAGACTGCCCGGAACTTTGGCATACTTGTCTAAAACTGGCTGCAGTTCTTTGAACTGCTCGTTTCGACTTTCGCCGCAGCAACAACATTTTTCGCTCATTTTGTGTTTCCTCCTGTTTCCATAAATTGTTAAAACAAGCATACCTTTGCATCGCTGCAAAGGTGGTTCCCCATTTTTGAAACTATAGCCTTAATTATACTTTTTTTTTGGATCGATTGCAATGGGTTCAGAATTTATTTATTAATTAACGAGAATGTGTTTACAATTTCACAAATAAACCATATTATTGAAATTCCAAAGATTTTAGTCATTGACGCAATCTTCTGTTATAAAAATCCGTTATAATCCTATAAAAATTACCAACGTGTATCCTGCATGCAATATGATTATCGCCTCTGTATAAATTTACATATCTTTTTTCCCTTCTCACTGATTGTCAAATCAAACGCACGGAAAAGTTTGAATTTCTTTCGTGACAACAAATCTGATCGTATAGCAACAAAAATAAGATTTACGATCATCCATAAAAATCGTAGCAATTTTTCAGACTTGGCCGCAGTACGGCAACTAATTGCTCAAATGGTCGGATTATGGATTTCGAAACAGAAATCCAGCTTTGTGCGTTTGCCGTGGTAAGATTATTTAAATTTATTTTCAAATTTTCTAAAATATGTTATAATTTTTTAAAAATAAGTTCTCATTATTTAGAAAGAGTCATTATAAACGACCCATGGAAAAAGTAAAATACAAAACGATTCCCGCCGCATTCATCGTTACAGCGGTCAGTATACTTTTGATACAAATTCTGTTTTTCAGTGTGCTGTATTTCTATCCTAATGAATATACACTGCCAGATCCGCTACTTCGTAAGATTCCATACGCGGAGTGGAACTGGTATATTGCACAGCCATATACAGATATCCGCGAATCTACGCTACTTCAAATATGCGCTTTTCAATCATATTTGACCCTGACAATCTGGATATGCAATGTGTTTCATATTAGAACCAGCAAAATTAGAATGTTAGCAAAAGCGCTGCTCTTTCTGGCTTCAATTTTAGCTTACGTGATACCAGCCCTACTGATGAATTTCTACGTATCACACTGCACACTGCCTATGACATTGGTGCCACTGGAAATATTGTCTCTGCTCTTACTTGTCATATTAATCGTCAAGTTTAAGGCAGAGTCCCGTTTGTAATAAACCGAAACAATCACGATATTCCAGATGCCTCCTTTTGAAGGGGTGCACGATTCTTACAAAATTAACAAAAATCAAGAAGTCTGTCAATGCTCTGTTTACACGTGTTTGCCGCCGCAGATTTCGCACACACTGCCGAGACAGAACCCACAATATAAAGCCCCCTGCATTTCATATGAAACGCAAGGGGTTTCTTTTTGCTTTCAATTTATGATTGTTTTCCGCACATTGCCATCGCCGTCGCTGCAAAGATTTCAACGCCGTAAAGAAGTGCATCTTCATTGATATTTAAAATCGGACTGTGCAAAGAGCCCGTTTCGCTTTCTTCCTGCGCACAGCCCAGCATAAACATCACGCCTGGAACCGCCTGCTGATAATAAGCGAAGTCTTCCGATCCCAAATGCGGTCGTTCAATTCGATACACATCCGCAGATTCTTTCAGAACCTGCTCTGCCGCCTCGATGACAACGTTTGTCAGCACGCCGTCGTTATTCACAGAAGGAAAGCCTGGAATAAACTCAATTTCACCAACGCCGCCGAACGCACTGGCAGTATGCGTGACAAGTTCCTGCATCCGTGCCCGAAT
>CANBFZ010000054.1 GCA_947367725.1 uncultured Eubacterium sp. | reverse complement strand
AACCGCCGCGTGATGCAGATGGAGATCGAGGAGGCGGCACTGAAAAAAGAGACCGACCGTTTAAGCGGCGACCGTCTGGAGGCTTTGCAGAAAGAACTGGCCGAACTGCGCGATGAATTCGGCCGTCTGAAGGCGCAGTGGGACAACGAAAAGAGCAGCGTCGACAAGCTGTCCCGCCTGCGGGAGGAGATCGACGAGGTAAACCGGCAGATCCAGGCGGCGACCCAGGCATATGATTTAAACAAGGCGGCGGAACTGCAGTACGGCCGTCTGCCGGATCTGAAAAAGGAGCTGGCGGCCGAGGAGGAACGCATCAAAGACCAGGATCTTTCCCTGGTGCGTGAGGCGGTGACCGAGGAGGAGATTGAACGGATCGTCTCCCGCTGGACCGGCATTCCGGTGGCAAAATTAACGGAAGGTGATCGCCAGAAGATCCGATGCCATCATAAAAGTCCGTTCGCCGGGAGCCACTGGCTGCTGACAGGTACGAATCCCCATCAGAATACCGGGTTCTTTATTGTGATTCTGATAAGCGAAGTGAAGCCACTGCGCCAGTCCGCTTATCTTGATGAGTTTTTTGCGTATTCCTCTTCGCTAACTTCTTCCCCATCATCCGTAACATTACTAATATTAATAATTAAGTCAACTAACTCATTTTTTTCACCTGCCATTAAAAGAGAATTTATAGATTCCACCGGTTTCAAATGCCCAAGTTTTTTCATGACTGTCGGATTTCCCCAGATTTTTTCTCTATCATCTTCTACCGTTCCTAAATAGATAAGCCATGAGTTGAACAGGTTAGTGTCCATTTCTCCTCTAATCCTTGGCAGCTTTTTCCCCTGCGGATTCTCATAGTACTTAGACGCTTTTTTTGAAGCAAAAGAAATATCCTCTTCAGAAACCGGATGCACGTGCACCGTAAAATACAGCTTGCCCTTTCTTCTGATTTCCACCTCTTTCACCATTTCAGGTGCCTGCTGATATTCCGCCGCCGCAAGGAGCGAACTGACTAGATCGTATTCATCCTCTTTCTCGATTTTCTCCGCCACTTTTGCGGGAATCTCCGGGTCGGTGACCGGTGTAATATAGGTGCTTCTCATCGTTTCCTGTGTGTTGTTTTCCATCTTTTCTTTTCCCTTTCCGTACAATTTTTAGATGAAGGGCGGATGCCACCTAAAGCCGCCGCCCTCCTGCATATAGCCGATTGAGCCTCAATTATTAGCCCTTGAACCACTCCGGCGTGGAATTGATTCTGTAAGACTGGTTTCTCTTGATGATTTCACCCGGCGTCAGTGTCATCAAGTCAAATTCTCCATCTGGAATACAATCCTCGATTGTAAGCTGCTGCTGCGTTCCGTCCGGTTTGTTGGCACTAGCTCTGAATGTAAAGCTAATATTTTTTCCATTCTTTGCCGCTTCCAACAGCGGCTCCATGATCAAGTCATCTCGAACTACTGCCTCTGTAAAAGTCAATGTATAAGTGACGTCGCCCGGTACACTAAACTTCTGATAAGAGCCCACCGGCTGATACTCCAGATTGGTATAGTTCGCCTTGACAGAATAGGTGTCAATTTCCATAAGTTCCACAGGCTTATCATCTACAGAAAGAAACAGCTTTCCATCCTTTCCTGTCATAAGATTTTTTACAAGTGTTTTCTGATCTAACATATCTTTTCCCCTTTCGTCATTTCCCGTAAATTTTTATGCATTCTGCACGTTGCTGAATCTGTAGTGCAGATAGATTTTTTCCAGTGTGTCGATATCATCCACTTCGACGATAAACCATGCGCTGTCACTAGTCTGTGGATGATCTGCATCCAGTGTAAAACTGCCGCCCGGCATAATTTTCTTTTCTCCTGCCATGTCGTTGAGAAGACGCATACCGCTCTGCACCACATCAGCAATGCCATCGCTGTCGCAGCTTACCTTTCCGATTTTTTTCTCCATCATGATATGAAGTCTGCGCATCAATTCATTTCTGACCTTCGTGCGTTTCAGTTTCTTCCAGCCAGCATCCTGACTCTCGTCAAGCGTTACCAGTGTCGTTACGCCGGAGTCAAACCAGACCATACCGTCGGCACTTCTGGAAAGCAGCACAAGCCCATTTTTGATGGCGGCTTCATACTGTGTGCCAGTAAAACGCTCCGTCACATCTCCTGCACCCCGCAGGCTTTTATGTACGATGCTCTGGTTTGCCGGTGTTGCGGCGACTGCACCTGCCAGATGAGCTGCTGCAAAAATCGCTGGTGCTGCGATGCCGGTCAAATCTGTATAGGTATTACCGATCATAGCAATCTGTCCGTGGTTCTTTGCTGCAGCAGCTTCCATTCTGTCAGCAAGCGGCTTTGTCATATCGGCACTCATCACTGCAATCGGGAACTTTCCGGTCTTTACTATGTCTTCTACATACGCTGCCAGCACGTTCTGTACGCCGTCAGCGTTGCTATCGCAGCAGATGACATTATAGTAGTACGGTTCCAGCGCCTGGCAGCCTTCCAGATAGCTGTCCGCTGTAGCAGTCGGATCTGTACCATCACTAAGCGCCGCTTCAAATTCTTCCACCGCACCAGTTTTGCCCTGCTGCGCCGTCACATACGCACTCGCTTTCAGCACCTCTGCCAATGCAGCTGCTTCACCAGTTCCATCTGCCGCAAAGGTGTAAACTTCCTTTACTTTATTGCCAGCGATAACTAGACACTGTTTCTGCTTACCGCCAGGCAGCGCCAATACTTTTACCTTAATCGGCAGCGCGCCTTCATACTTTGCGGTAAGTACGACGTTATCCCCCTGAGTCAAGGTCGCCTTGGTGCCGCTGGTGCCCGCTCTATACACATACACCGTGTTTACGCCCTCCGCAAACATAATTTCTGCCATCGCTGCGCCGTCGCAATCTCCGTACGCCTCTAAAAGGTCTGCCGCGCTGCTGAACGCAGATACCTGTCCGCAGGGTCCCCATGATGCTTTCATCACCAGTGCGGCAATGCCGTCGACTGCGCCTACTTCCTCTGTACCCCGGTTTGAGTAACGATAATACACATCCGGTCTAACTTTCATTTCTCCTTCTCTAAAAATCTGTGCCATTTACTTTACCTCCTTTTGTTTAAACATTTCAATTACTTTTCTGGCATCTTCCTCTGTATACGTCTCCTGACCCGCTGTCACAAGAGCTGCTTTTACCAGCACCGGATTGCTTCCGAATACGCCAGCAGCCTCTGCCAGTTGGGCGATCGTATATACAGATTTACTTTTTTTCGTTTTCATTCTCTACTCCCTTTCTTTCATTGCTACTGATACATGCTGCAGAATTTCGCTGCTTTGACCCGTCGCAATCACCGGATAGATGGCTTCTACGGCAAGCTGTCCTGCCTGCACCGCATCCTGCGCCAGATCAAGTCCCTGGGTGTCTCCCACGATGACAAAACTTTCTTCGTCCGCAATGCGTCCTTCCTCAAGTAATGCGTGTTCGATTAAAAGCGCCATGGCGCCCGCTTCGGCGATGCTGCCAGGAATGATTACATGACATTGTACCTTTGCGCTACGCCACATGCTGCCCTTGCCGCCTGCAAGACTTTCACACTTTCCGGTTTTGGCAAGACGCCAGTAGACTGCCGGTTTTTGCTGCGTCGGACGAAATGCCTGCGGCAGCAAACTGTCGTCATATCCAAGCAAATATGCGGATCTGCCGATAACCTGCGGCAAATTCTCCTTGCTCCATGCACTAAGCAATGCCGCCGGACTTTCCGGCAAAAGGCACTGGTCAGGATATTCATAAACCGAAAAGGTTATGACTGCTTGCTGCAGGGTTTCCGCTGTTTCTTCCTGCTTTTCCAAAGCCGGCTGTTCGGCTTTTGAGAAGTGCATAGAATAGACGTGTCTTTCTTCGGCAAAGAACCAGCCATCCAGACGCTCCCGCACCGTATCCATAAATACATATATATTGCTGTCCGACTCTGCCAGAAGTTCTGCGGTCAGAAAGTTCTTTCCCTCTCTGGCAGCATCTTCCTGCAGTTGCAGATGCAGAAGCAATTGCCCATAGTGACTGCCCGCACTCCATGCTGCGTCACTTTCTTTGGGCGCGACGTCTGCAAATACTGCCGGCTTTCCTGCATACTGTGCAAGATACGTCTGCAGTGCAGTGTCTGTCTGCAGATGTTCCAGTATCAAATTAATCATCATACTTTCCTCCTTTCTCCGTGCATCGGATTTTTTCACTGTACACATCCTAACACATTTTTATGTACCCGATGCACACTCTTACATTTTGTGCGTTTGTGTATGGATTGCAGGCGTAACCTGCAATCTGCATATTATATTTTTGAAAAAACGGTATAAGGTGGTTCCCCTTCTCTTGCCGATTACTTGCATTTAATGCAAGTTTTTGAATCCGAAATGGGCGTCTGCGAAAGTCTGAGAAACATCTGTAAAGAAATCCTTGCGCCTGCTGTGCTGATGCATTAGACCAAATCCAACTCTTCTGCCACCAGTCTGATAAACTCTCCCTGCCACTTACCTGCGATATTCCGATGACAGGGTACATGCATTGCAGCGCCTGCCACAGTATGAGACTGTTTCCAGTACACCATCTCAATGACTTTCAAACGATCGGAAGCAGTGTTCGGATGCGTCAGCCGTGTCTTCAATATCGCGTTGCTGACAGCATCGTACTTTCTTTGCTTCTTCGGCGGCAAATCGTGAATCACACAATCCTGTGTTGGATTTGCAGGCTTACCGCTGACGCCGCCTTCCAATGAAACACTGAATCTTGGTGAAAGCGGCGTTGCCAGTTCCTTTTCCAACTTAGGATATTCTTTAATAATTGATTTCACATAATGCCAATACGGCTCTCTTGCTCTTCCCATAATGTGTACCTCCTTTTGGATTTCTTGCATTTTTTGCAAGTTTTGTGTTAAAAAAATAATTTTTCTGCCTTTGCTTGCGTTTTATGCAAGTTTTGGTATACGCCTACTCTATCACACGAACATGCGTTCGTCAATAGCTTTTGTGAAAGTTTTTTTGCAGAAAATGCAAGTTTTTCAGTTGCAAAAAAAGAACATATGTGCTAAAATTTTTGTATCAGAGGAAATAGCAAGAAAGTCATGCTGCCGCCCAGATACGGCACCACCGTCTTTCTTTTAGGAGGCCCCATGCATCATTCCACTACATTGAAAGAACTTCGCAAAGCCCGCGGATATACGCTTTTGGACATCGCGCGGAAAATGGGCGTATCAGAAGGCACCGTGCAGCGCTGGGAGTCCGGCAACATTAAGAATATGAAGTACGATAACATCGTAAAACTAGCGGAACTTTTGAACGTCGCGCCAGCTGTGCTGATGGGTTGGCAGACAGAACCAGCACAAGATACACAGAAGCAAGCAGCAGGGGAAGTACACACCATCGCGGCCCATCACGATGGAACAGAATGGACCGAAGAAGAACTAGACGAAATCGAAGCATTCAAGAAATATATACTATCGAAACGCAAGAAAGAATAACCTGCATTTACTGCTTGATCATTACAGAATTTACTAAAGCTAATCTCGAGCAATATACTATGGAGAATATGCCCATGACCAAATATGAGGATTTAATTCATGAATATGAAGATATTCTAGATATTGAAGAACATTCTATGTGCCACGAAGGGCTCTATGGTGATGAGACAATCTGGATCAATAAGGCGCTTCCAGAACAGCGCAAGACTTGTATTCTGGCGGAAGAATTAGGTCATTATGAGACCTCCGTCGGCAATATTTTGGATTTAAATGACTTAAATAATGCCAAGCAAGAACGTGCAGCCAGAGTTTGGGCCTATCATAAGCTGGTGCCGCTGGAGCATATTAAAACTGCATGCCGCAATGGCTGTACCAGAATTTATGAAATTGCTGAATACCTGGATATCGACGAAGCATTTCTCAGAGAATCCATCGCCTGTTACGAGTCCAAATACGGCGACATCTGGCAGGAAGAAAAATCCCAGCAGCTGGCCGCCGCGCTGCTCGTCTATGATCAAGACGCAGAGTCTGCAGACTAATCACATACATTGTATCACACAGGAGATAGAATGGAATACACCGACGAATATATACGCGTACTACTTCTAAATCTCCCTTTCGAAATCGACGGAAAAACAGTCATCTGCACAGATGATACCTATATCATCCTGATTAATGCCAGACTGAATCATGAAAGACAATGTCAGATTTACGATCGGGAAATCAGTTATATTAACAACAAACAACTCCATAAGATGATTCCAGCTGCTGCCCTTGAAGAATACTCTGAATTGCGCACAGCGATATAAATACCTGCCCTTGCTGCAGGTATTTTTCTGTAAAGTTCTGTTCTGACAAGGGGCAGCAGTACCTCCATAAAGATACGAAAATCCGATGAAAAATTTGGTCCATCTATAGTTTTCGTATCACATACATCTCATTCAGCACCTCCGAATTGGCAGGAAAATAGTCCATAATATTCCAATATCCCACGCCCGCTAAATTATATTCTTCAACCAGCGCCAGTTTTGCCCGAATACTCCGTATATCCTCAAACCAGACCACATGCTTATTGCCTGCCGGATCAAAATATGTAAAATACGGCGCCTGTGAAAGCTGATCATAAACCACTTCTGCACCATAATACTGACCGCGCCAAAATGCCCCCTCACTGGACATTTTTTCCGCACGGGTTTCTCCTTTGACAAATGGAAGTTCCCAATCATAGCCGTAGTTGGGCATGCCCATCAAAATTTTTTCTCTCGGGATTTCGCTAACAGCATAGTCCAGCACCTTCCGTACCTGATTGATTGGCGAAACCGCCATAGGTGGGCCGTATGTGTAACCCCACTCATACGTCATGATCAGCGCATAATCCACAATCTCCCCAATCTGCTTATAATCATGTCCCTGATAAATGCTTCCCTGCTGCGCATCTGAAGTCTTCGGTGCTAAAGCTGCCGTCACATAATACCCCTGCGGCGCTAAAACAGCTTTGGTGCTACGGATTAATTCTACATAATCTTGCCGGTTTTCCACCGGAACAAACTCAAAATCAAAATCAATACCGGCAAGTCCTTTGTTTGTGATCGTCTGTAAAATGTTATTTACCAGGTTGGCTCGCGCCGCTGGATCTGACAGCAGCATCCCTGCAGTAACATCATTAAATGTGCCCGTTTCATCTAATGGTGTCAGCACCATCAAAGGTTTTACGCCGGTGCGATTGGCAGCCTGTGTCAAGTTTTCATCCTTTAAGTCCACAACACCGCCCGCCGCAGTAATCCCATAACTGAAGTTTCCCAAAAAACTCAAATCCGGCAACCATGCTTCCAGCACCCAAGGTTCGATTGACGGATAAGCATATCCGCTTACAATAATTGTTTTCATATCTTATGCCCCCTCTTCTCCTCATACAGCATACTAGGGTGCATATGTATTTAGAACTCTTTCAGCGGTGCAAAATACATCTCGTCTTGCCCTGTTACCCCACAGTAAAGTTCTTCCGTAAAACGCCCTATTTCCAGATAATGCGTCAGCATTTGTTTTGCCGTCAACGGCATCTCCAGCGTTCGTAGCTGCTCCACTGGCACCCAACGAAAAAATCCTTCGTCCGAACATACAGGAACGTCTGCGTCAGATTTCAGTTTTGCGAAGTAATAGTAGTTCTGTCTGATCTCCCCCGCCTTCAACCGCAGCGTCACATAACGAAGCCGCAGATCATATAGCATCGCTTCCTCAATCTTGGCTTCTTCAAAAAGTTCTCGCAGTACACAATGTTGCGGTCGGTTCAGTTCTTCCATTTCAAAATGACCCCCAATGCCGCACCAAGCAGGCGCCACCACCTTTGAGCCAATTCGATAAAGCATAAGAAATTTATCACTTTGTTCTATATAGATTGCTGTCATATTGCGCAGCATCATTTCTTTTTGATTACCCATACGTGATTTTTCTCCTTTTTTCTATTTTATCATAAATTTCTTTTAGAACAAGTTTCCTACTGTTATATTATCATATTTTATGGCAGTCCCCTCTTAACTACTGTAAAAAGCGGCGTCTGCCGCATGAACACGTTGTGGATCACAGATAGGTTTGCTGTCTGCGAAAAAAAATCCTGTATTACGGTAATTATTTCCTACAACAGGTTCTTTCTATTTTCCTGTAAAAGAGATACAATATAGATAACACATCTACAGTAAAAAATTACCGCAGGAGAGGAATGGTGTAGTATGAGATTGGATTTTAAAGATGTAGGAGACAAAATCAAAAAAGCACGAGGTTCTATGAACTTAACGCAGGAAGCATTGGCAGAAAAAGCGAATCTTTCCGTTACCCATATCAGTGCCATTGAAAATGCTTCTTCTAAATTCAGTGTAGCTGCGCTGGTTAACATTGCAGACGCCCTGGAAATTTCTATTGACTGGCTCCTGTTCAGCAAAAATGGCGGAAATCTTTATGTGGAACACCAGGTTGAACGGATACTCACAGATTGTAGTGAACGGGAAATATATATCCTGCTGACACTTCTGAAAAACAACAAAGAAGCACTTCGAGAGTTCCAAAAATTTGAAACCCTGCCGTTTTCAGAGAAATAATTTCTATGAAGCATGACAAAAGAAAACAACCAGACAGCACCGTCAGGTTGTTTTTCTTTACTTCTTTTCTATACACACAGAAAAGAAGCCATCATTTGGTATCCCCGGCGGGAATCGAACCCACAAC
>CANBFZ010000053.1 GCA_947367725.1 uncultured Eubacterium sp. | reverse complement strand
TTTCATCATACTCTCTCCAAGTCGTCCTGTAAAGGCCCTCTTCTTCGTGATTAAAATCTTTCATTAGTACCAGGTTATCTTGCAAATCATAAACAAACTCTGTATGTAATGTTTGCTTGCCGCTCTGATCAAAATAATCAATTCGTATTACCCTATCTAAATCATCATACAAATACTTTTTATAATTTCCAGCCGCATAAGAAACCTTTGCCAACTCTCCTGTATCTGTATATTCATAAGATGTCGTAATGTCCCCATCTTCAGCATTTCCAATCGTCGATTCGCTGATGGTCTGACCTAAAAGATCAGTAATTGTTCTACTCTGGGTTCCATTTGCCATGGTAATTGTTACAGATGAAGTTGGATTTCCTACTGTCGGATCCGTATAGTTGACTGTAGTTTTCGCATTGATTCCTCCCGCATCCTGTACGACTTCCTTAATCCTTCCTGTCGAATCATAGGTCATGGTTGTAATTACACCGATTTCATCAACAGATTTTACAGGTTGATCTTGTGCATCATATTCAACAGTAGTTGAAACGGTCTCGTCTCCCCTGCCGTACTTTTCTACATCTTTAGCATACTGCGCGTCCACCCAAACCTCTGTCTGATTTCCCCTAGCGTCATACAGATATGTCGTAAGCGTTGTATCTGCCATAGTCTGCCCTTCACCCAAGGTAGTCTGACTCAAACAGTTGCCGGACTTATCATAGGTATAGTAAGTGGAAACGCCTTGACTGTCCTGACGAAGTACATTGCCGTTTCCATCAGTAAAGGTTTTTACCACACTGCTTCCCGATGTAATCGTCGTAATCTTGGCATACACTTCTTCTGTCATTCCAAGTGCTGCGTTCTTTTGGATGGTACCATAGGAAATCGAGGTGGTCTCCGTTCGGCTTTTGCTGCCTTTTGTTGTCTGGGTACTAATGACACGATTCATGTTGTCATAAATATAGGATGCCTGTTCACTTCTAGTGTTTCCACCTTCTGAAGTGATTACCTGCTCACTGCTTACTGCACCGGTTGCGGTATAGGAAGTGCTTGTTGTCACGGTTTTACTGCCCTGGTTTTCTACCGATTTCACAACTCTGCCAAAGGCATCATAGGTATATGCACACTTCGACTTCTGTACGCCGGCAACAGTCACTGTGCTTTCCAATTCTCTTCCCATCAAATCATACTTTACCACCGTAACAGTCTGCACACCGTCTACGGTTTCCGTCGTTGTTTCCGTCTTGTTTCCTGCATCGTCATAAGAATAAGCGTAGGTTACAGTGCTGATGACAACCCCGTTGATGCGCTCTATTTCGCTTTCCAATTCTCCGTACCAGGCAGAATCTGCATCGATATCGTCCTCTGTATAGTAGTCATAATCCGTGCGGCTACCTGTGATACTGTCAAACTGAGAAGCCAAATTACCAAAGACGTCATAGTCATAAGTTATATCGGCTGTAACGGTGCCGCCGCGCCTTGTGACTTCGCGACTCGGAAAATCACCATCAAATTCTCCAGTATTGCCGTATTCGTACTCGACCAGTTCCTCCCACTGGTTGATTTCGGTGGCTTCTTCTGTCATATTTTGCGTATCATCATACTCCGTTGTGGTCACGTAAGTATCAATCTGCTCTGTCACAAACCCTGTTTCATTATCAACAGTTTCATAAACGACCTGCTCCGTGGTCTTTGCCAGCATTTCATCACGATAAGAATATGTAGTGATGAGGCCATCCGGATCGACTACCTCCAGGCAGTTCCCAGAAGATGGATCAAAGGCGGCGGTTTCTTCCGTCAATGTAAATCCATCTTTCTTTGCCGCCGTTACCGTCTGCTCCATGCCGCCTGCTTCTTTGCTGCGAGTAAACAGCAGGCTTTCTCCATCTGGATATATGACTTCTGTCACACTTCCATTTTTATCTGCTTTGATCTGATACGCATTTCCTGCCGCATCGTTTATGGTTTTCAGCTTTCCGTTTCCATCATAAGCGTAGGTGCACCTTGCACCCGTTTCGCCGTCTTTTCCATACTTTGTCGCGCTGGCAAGACGCCCGTCAGCATAGGTATAAGCGGTGCGACTGCCGTCTGGCATAATCACTTCTTTTACAGTGGCAGGATCCGTTCCCGCCTTGTCGTGATAGACAAACGTGATTTCTAGATTTTTGCTGGTCGTAATGCGGCTGACAAGTCCCGTATAAAGATCATAGGTAAAAAGCAAAAAGTTGCCGTTTGGCTCTTCCACATATACAAGCTGTCCGGAAGCGTTAAAATAGTAGCACAGGTTTTCTTTTGTCTCCACTAAATAGGAAACTTCGATGGTCTTTGTAATCTTTCCATTTTCTGTGCCGCCGGTTTTGTCGGGAATCTCTGCCGTGATACTGCCATCTTTTCCCGTCAATTTTCGCAGGATCAGATATCTTCCCATAGAGGAAATGTATTCGCCGTTTGCGTTAGCATCTTTGGTAAAGAAGAACAAGGTACCGGTGCTATCCTTCATGACAAGGCGCTGCCCATCCTCCAGCCGGTCGCTATAGTCCGTGGACAGAAGCTCGATGTCGTAGTTATGGTTCCAACCAATTCCAAAAGCGGATTTGGAAGACGCCATACTGTTATAGCTTCTGGTAATGCCGACTTCCAGTTGTTCATCAGGAAGCGTTTCATCGGTCTGTTCATAGAAAAAGTTTCCCTGACTCTTTTCGATGGCGCCACTGCCCTGCGGCAATGTAAAATCAGCATAGTTCCAGTACTCCTTGTAACCAAGACGCTTCGTAAACTCATTTTCATCTATGACCGTACTTTCTGCCTCCTCTGAAAATGCACTGCTGCGTATCACTTCTCCGTCTGCATTTTTTTGGACTGCGCGAACCCGGTAATAAAATTTCGTTTCATAGTCTGCATTTGGTTCAACATAGCAGCCCGCTTTTACCTCTGCCTGTGGCTCCTGCAGCAGCGGCTCGAACCCCTTTTCTGTACTGCGATAGATCTCGTAGCTGATACCACCCGGCAGGGTTTCTGGAATACGCCACTTTAAATAAGTTTTATAGTTGATTTTATCTTTTGCGGAAAGTCCTTTCGGTCGGTAGTTCTCCATCCCGTCTATTACAAAGGTTTCCGGTTCTAACCAGTCAAGGGAAAGCATGGCTTCTTCTATCGGTTCGCCGTTTTCTTTGACTGCTTTCACGGTGATTTTATCCGCTGTCAAACCTCCGCCTGCCAGGGACAAAACTTCTACGGTTTCCCCTGCTTTCAGTGCTGCGTAATCCCCTGTGGTCTTTACATAATAAGTACAGTCTTCTTGTGTTTCGCTTAAGCGAAAGCTTACAATATTTTCTGCAGAAACAGTCGCTTCGCCGTTTGCATCAAAAGAAAGCTTTTCTACATGGGCATTTTGAATCAGTGTACTGCTGTAGGATGCACCGCCAAGCAACCCATGGGTTACAGCCGCTACACAATATGCTTTTCCCTCTTCATATTTTTCTGCTCCCGTTTCAGTTTTCAGGCTGCTGGTCTGACTTGCTTCTTCTGCCTTCTGGTTGTCAATGTACCAGTCAGCGGCAGAAAGTGTGAGACTGCGGAAAAAGTTTGCCGTAAGCTGCATGTAGGCCGTCTCTGTACTGAAGACAATCTGCGGGCAGCTGTAGTCCTGATATGCCGGTCTTTCAATACGGAAAGTAGGCGCTACGACGGTCGGTGTAGAATAGCTGTCATTTTTGTAGATATCACGGGTTACTGTTTTTACATTGCCAGCAGCGTCCGTCACTTCCAGTTTAATGGTATACCACCCCGGCCTATAGCTTTCATCATACAACCCTATATCGCCAAACAACGCATCTTCCTTTTGTGTATCGCCCGAAAGCACTTCTGTATAACTTTCCTCTTCTGCAGCTTTCTCTTTGATATAAATTTTCCAGCCAGAAAATGCAGCATCCATTGCGGTGCCCTTGATGATACCCTGGCTTTCATCTGTGATTTCTGCGGTCGGAAGGGTTCTATCTACTCTGATACGGATTGTCCGCTCTTCTCCTGCAAAGCCTTTCTCATCAAGCGCTCGCACGCTGAGCATATAGGTGCCTTCTTCTGTCGGCAGTGCTGCCGTAAAGACCCCAGAAAGTTCTGTGATGCCAGTAAGATCCGTCCAATTGGTATCTTTCTCTTCTACTCTGTACTGCAGACCGGTAATCGCTGTTACAGAGGACGGCATGGTATACTGCACCTTCGTATCCCCTCCTTTTGAAACAGAGGCAGAAACTTGCGGTTTTGGGATTCTGTTTGCAATGGTAATCTCTTTGGTGACGGAATTTACATTGCCCGCCATGTCCATCAGCGCCATTTTGAGCATATATGTACCATTGGCATATTCTCTGGTATCAAAGGCTTTGGAATTGGAACCAGAAGAAGAACCTGATGCGTTATCATAGATTTTGCATAGTTTCTCTCCTTCACTGCCGTTTTCGCCTTTTTGGTGGAGGGTCATAATATTGCTGACGACCTGGCTTCCACTGTCCATATCAGCGATCCCACTGATATGGCTGATTCCCTGCAAGCTGGTCGTTTCCGATAATTCTCCCTGATTTTTGATGGAGATTCGGCCTGTGGGCGGCACGTTGTCGAACCAGTACGGAATCTCGCTGACGCAAGCATTTCCTGCCCCATCGGTCACCTTCACATAAATAGCATACTTTGCCTGTATCGTAAGGTTCTCGTCGATGTAAAACGTTGCGATATATGCGCTGCCGCTTTTGGTCATTGTTACAGACTGCGGCTTCTTATATGCAGTTTCTTTTGGTTCTGTGCCCGGCCATCCAAGGACATAGGAAATATTCTCTTCGGTAAATTCCTCGGTCATATCGTCAGAAATTCCAGAAAGCTGCACCATAGGACGGGGATTTCTCCGCCACCCGTTTACCTGTGGAGAGATGCTTTCTACAATATATGCGAACTCCACAGTTGGGGCTTCTTCGTCCTTTAGGCCGTTAACATGGAACGGTCCCCGCTGGCTGGTATGGCTGGTTCCATTATAATAGATGGTTTTGATATCGATTCGATACTGACCACTTTCCAGGTCGTCAGGGATCGGCACTTGCATGGTATAGGTATTACCAGACAAACTCGACTGTATGGTTTCGAAAGTGCCTGCCGGATTCACCGCCTGTCCGGTTTCTGTATGCACGAGCCTGTATTGTATATTCGTAATGGCGCCCGCTAATGGCGACTGATATGTAAGGTGTACGGTTTCACCTGCTTCATAAAACGCTTCTAAGATATTCCAACGATCCATCACGCCATCTCCATCGCCGAAATAGGTCACGGAAAGCTTCGGACGATAAGTAGCAGATGTATATCTGCTGCCGTAAAACTCCGCATATGTAATACCGCTGCTTTCCTGAGCATTTCTAAGCACAATGCCGTAATTGCTTGCACCTGTAGAAACAGCTCTAGCATAGTGCGTCATCTTAAAGACACTTTTCTTTTTATCTATGCCGGTTGTAGTCATACTAGAAGTTCTGGTTGCAGCGACGGGCGGCTGTTTATTCCAAGTAATGGTACTTTTGTTCCAGCTGCTGGTCACTTTATATGCTTCGATCTTTCTACCACTGTAACTGTCTGCGTTTTCATATATGGAAAGTTCTGCACTGTCAACCAGAGTTCCCTCGATCTTAGCTTTTAGATTCAGAAAATTGATATAAGCTCTGTAAATACCTGTTGCACCTTTGCCTATCGGCATAGACTGTCTACTGTTATTATAGTAATTAGTTGTCGGTTTTGCACTATATACATAGGCATCCCACAAACTTTCCCCGCTGCTGGTATTTGCCCAGGTATCCGTCGGGTCAATGGTCACAGGGTACTGCCGTTCTTTGGCGTTCAGATATTTTTTATCAATGGTGAGCGTCAGAATGTAGGTATCTTGTTCCCCTTCTTTTTCACGGATCGTATATGCTAAATCTTCGCTGTAAGCTTCGCCTGTGGCATCATTCATATTCGGCGGCAAAATCTGATTCACCAATTCTTCCGTTTTTTTATCATAAAAGCCGATGCATCCATCCGTCTCAGAAACTTCTACCGACAGTCCTGGCGCGCAAATTGTAAACTGCAGGATATTTTTCGCGGGACGTTTAGTCAGCACAATGTTTTCCTTGATGCCGGTATTTAAAGAAATATATTCCAGATAAGCAAGTGCCGTTTCATCTTTATAGGTTGCTTTGATATTCTTTTTCTTTTGCTTTCCGTAGGCGTCTTCTGTCTTCTCTTTTTCTTTTTTTACCTTTACCTGTTTTCCGAAAAAGTCCTTATAAGTCTTTTCCGTCGGTGCAATAGTGATTTGATAATCATCTTTTTCCATGATTACCGGTGTCTCTTCCGATAGCGCTTCCGGGATATAGTGATAAGCATCTCCCGCAGTATTTCGGTAGGTATAGCCGGTTCTGTCTTGCGTCTCATCACTTTGCACAAGCAACGCATCGTCCAGTTCCACAAACGCAGGATCGTAATCGCATAGCTTTCCTTCTTCATCTTCGTATCGCACATTTTCAGTGAAGAAGATACTGTAACGCTTTTTGCCGCCCAGGTCAAATGTGGTGTAGTCGATGCCGCTCTCTGCAAGAATCGCATCTTCTTCTGTCGCCTCTTCCGGTTCTAGATAAATGATCGCTTCTGCTTCGCCGGAAGTATCTCTCTGCACCGGCGTATCCGCTGCAAAGGCTACCTGCGGTATCATGCCTGCAAAGGCTACCTGCGGTATCATGCCTGCAAAGAGACAAAAACTCAACAAAAGTGCAATAAACTTTTGTATCGGGTTACGTGATTTCTTTTGGTCCATGTCGCTTTCCTTTCTTATATTCATTTCTAAAGAAAAGAGCCACATAATGTAGATGTGACTCTTTGGTTGTTTCTGTATTATATATATTTTCTGATTATTTTGCAAGAAAATGATGCACTTTTCTGCAAATTTTCGACTCTTGGGCTAAAACAGCGACAGCTGGTCTGTTTCCGGCAGCCCTTCAAATACGCCATGGGCGCGAAGGGCTTCTACTGCAGTTCGGTTCAGCTTAGAACGATTCACCGCCTCTTCAATGGTAAAAAACGGTTTTTCCGCATAGGCGTCAGCAAACGCTTTTGCCGCTGTATCGCCTACGCCTTCCAGCGCCACAAATGGCAGCAGTACCTTCCCCTCGTCAGACCAGAATTTCAGTGCATGGGATTTTCCAAGCCGCGCCGGTGCAAACACATAGCCGCGGCTATACATCTCGTAAGCCACTTCCAGCACCAAAACGTCCGCTTGCTCTTTGGCAGTCGCGTTATTTCCCATCGCTTCAATCATCTCAATGCGATCTAAAATCGCCTGCGGTCCTTTCATAATGGTATCTGCGTCAAAGTTGGCCACCGTACTGGTAAAATGCGTAGCATAAAACTCCACTGGATAATACACCTTATACCATGCCATACGGAAAGACATCATCACATAAGCAACCGCATGGGCACGCGGGAACATGTATTGAATCTTGATACAAGAATCAATGTACCAGTCCGGCACACCGTGTTCCTTCATCACCGCCAGCTGTTCCTCTTTCAGCGGTCGGTTCTTACGTACGTCCTCCATAATCTGGAACGACGTCTTATTCTCAATGCCTTTGAGAATCAGGTAGTTCATGATGTCATCACGCGTAGAAATGACTTCACGCATGGTGGCAGTGCCGCTTCGGATATAGTCCTGGGCATTGTTCAGCCACACATCAGTACCGTGAGAAAAGCCGGAAATACGCACCAGATCTGCAAACTTATCCGGCTTGGTGTCGTCCAGCATCTGTCGTACAAAGGACGTGCCGAACTCTGGAATGGCATAAGAGCCGTGGGTGTATTGATAGTCCGGATTTTTAATATCCAACGCTTCAATCCCGTTAAAAATAGACAAAACTTTTCGGTCTGTCAGGTCTGCTTTCATCGGGTCGATCCCCGTCATATCCTGCAGCTGGCGAATCATAGACGGAATATTGTGCCCCAGAATATCCAGTTTCAACAGGTTTTCGTCAATTTTATGGTAGTCAAAATGCGTGGTGATGATATCACTTTTGACGTCGTTAGCCGGATGCTGCACCGGGCAGAACTCATAAATCTCGTGATCGTCAGGCACGATAATAATACCGCCAGGATGCTGTCCCGTGGTTCGTTTGACGCCAGTACATCCCTGGGTTAGGCGATCCGCTTCAAACTTGTTGATGGGGCGGTTAAACTCATCGGCAAATTTCATCACATAACCGTAGGCTGTTTTTTCTGCAACAGTACCTACCGTACCTGCTTTAAAAACGTTTTTCTCCCCGAAAATTTCCCCCACATACTTATGCGCCGTCGCCTGATATTCTCCGGCAAAGTTCAAGTCAATATCGGGTTCTTTGTCCCCATTAAAGCCAAGGAACGTTGCAAAAGGAATAGTATAACCGTCTCGGTGCATCGGTGTGCCGCATACAGGACAATCCCGCTCCGGCATGTCGATACCGCAGTCGTAAGCTTGCATGTCACCCCATTCCAGTTTTTTGCAGTTCGGGCAGATATAGTGCGGATCCAGGGGATTCACTTCTGTAATGCCTGCCATGGTTGCCGCAAAAGAAGAACCCACAGAACCTCGAGAGCCGACCAGATAGCCGTCTTCCATAGATTTATGTACCAGCATCTGCGCCGACACATACATCACCGCATAGCCATTGCCGATAATGGAATTCAGCTCCGTTTCCAGCCGCTG
>CANBFZ010000052.1 GCA_947367725.1 uncultured Eubacterium sp. | reverse complement strand
AAATTGTAAAAGAATTTAAAACCGACGATAAAATTTGTAATATCTTTAGTATTTATAAAAAAGAAGACAGTCCCTGCAGAAACAATCTCGCTTCTGCAGGACAATTCGCGTCAAGGCTTGGAGAACCTTATATCTTTCTTTGTAAAGCTGGTCTTGCCAATATTGCTATTTCCTTCATCATCGATGAAGCCTTTGCAGGCTATTTTGTCGCAGGTCCTGTCATCATGGGCGAACTTCGAAACAGTACTGCCTGTAACTTTGCCAACCTGAACGATCTGGATGAACAGGCTGCAGCCATGGCAAAAATGTTTGCTGGCAAAATGAAAGTGTATCACCCCAACCAGATTTCTCAAATCGCCTTGCTATTCTATAACTGTATCGTGACTTCGGTATCGGGCAGCGACGATTACAGCGCACTGAGAAACCAGTACAGCGAGCAAAACAAAATCAACATCGATATTCAGCATTATAAAAAGGAACATCTTTCCGTCGAATACCCTTATGATCTGGAAAAAGTCCTGATCGACAACGTCAGCAATGGACAGGTATCCGCCGCAAAAGAAAATGTGGGCAAACTTTTGAGTACGTTCTCCATCCTGGAAGCCGGCAATATGGAAGGCATTAAAGCAAAAGTCCTGTGGCTCTTTGCGATCATCATCCGAATCGCCAGCGAAAACGACAGCAATCTCAATCAGGTTATTGATACGGATCTGGATATCATCAACAGGCTCAGCGAAACGGACAGCTACAACGCCCTACTTTCGGTATCAGAATCTCTGATTGAAATGATTACGAAAAATATGCTGACTTCTATTTATAACGGACGCTCGCAAATCGTCACCAAAGCACTGCAGTTCATCAATAAGAATTATAAGGAGAAAATCTCCTTAAAGGATATTGAAACCAATCTTCACGTCAACTCTTCCTATTTTTCAACTTTATTTAAGCAGGAGATGGGCGTGACGTTCACGGATTATCTTAACTCACTGAAGATAGAACATGCCTGTAATCTTTTGGCAAATACCAATCTGAGTATCATCGACGTCTCTCTTTCTACAGGGTTCGACGACCAAAGTTACTTCACCAAGGTATTCAAAAAAGCCAAAGGCATGACGCCAAAAGCCTATCGCTCCGCCCATGGTACAGTGGAGGAGGCATAGGCAGCACCTTTCATCTAAAATCAGTCAAATCATCTGCACCGTTTATTCTTTGCATAATATTATGGTGCAGTTTTTTTATTGATTAAAATGATGGCAACCCCGTATTTCCAAAACCAAATAATCACATATATACAAATTACATTTCCCTTTGAAATATATTGAAAAAGAAAGAAACCGACCCGCAGGCCGGTCTCCTTCTTTTTGAAAGAAGTATTTTATATTAGCAATATGAAGATTTACGCTTCTAATTCTCTCTTTGTAGCTTCTTCTTCTGCTCTTCTTGCTTCCAGCATCTTTTCGTATTCTTCGTCGGTCATCTTCTCGATGGTGAATCCGGTGAATCCGTAGATGATAGAGATAATCGGACACAGATAGTTAACAAAGGCATATGGTGCATATGCGATTGTCGGCTGTCCCAAGAAACCTGTCATCGTTGCGCCGCATACGTTCCAAGGAATCAGTGGCGAAGTCAGTGTACCGGAGTCTTCCAGACATCTGGACAGGTTCTTGTTCTTCAGCTTTCTGTCCTCAAAAGCAGTCTTGTACATTCTGCCCGGCAGAATGATTGCCAAGTACTGGTCTGCGCAGAGCAGGTTGATAAACAGACAAGTCAATACGGTAGTCATAATCAGAAGTCCGTTGGTCTTTGCAACCTTCAGAATCTTTTCTACCAGCTGTCCCAGCATACCGGTTGCTTCCAGTACGCCCGCGAAGGACATGGAGCAAAGTACGATAGATACAGTCCACAGCATGCCGTCAAATCCGCCGCCGCCGACTACGTCAGCTACGGAATATTCTTCAGTCAGAACGATGTCAGCACTGGAGGACTCATAGCCGTAGTGCATGATGGAGAACCACTGATTCGCATCAATTCCCTGCACGATACCCATGCAGAAGATACCCATTATTACGCCAACAAACATTGCCGGCAGTGCAGGAATCTTAAGCACTACTGCTGCAAGCAGGAACAGAACCGGCAGCATCAGGAATGGACTTACTGTAAATTCATTCTGAATTGCATCCTGGAGGATATCCTTCATTTCCATCTGGATTCCACCGCTCGGCGCTGCACTTCTTCCTAAGATGAACCACAGAACCAATGCGATGACATAAGATGGTGTTACAGTCCACACCATGTGCTTGATGTGATCGAAAATGTTAGAGCCGGATACAGCCGGTGCCATGTTTGTAGTATCGGACATTGGAGACATCTTGTCGCCGGTGTATGCGCCAGATACGACTGCGCCTGCAGCCAGCGCCGGATTGATGCCAAGACCAACTGCAATACCAATCATCGCTACACCGATGGTACCTGCAGTGGTGTAGGAAGAACCGATTACGAAAGAAATAATCGTACACAGCAGAGCCGCAGTTACTAAGAACAGTGCAGGACTGATAATGTCCAGTCCATAGTAAATCATGGAAGGAATGATACCGCCTGCTTTCCAAGTGGATACCAGGATACCTACTGTCAGCAGAATCAGGTTCGCCTGCATGGAGCGGCTGATACCCTGAATCATACCTTTTTCCATGACATTCCACTTCCAGCCGTTGAGTGCACCGACGATGGATACGAAAGCAGCTGCCAGAATCATCGGCATATGTGCTTCACCATAATCCGGTGTAAGGAAGATGGAGTAACAGATTACGCCCAGTGTAAATACCACGCATAGTAACACTTGCCACATAGGAACTCGTCTACCCATAAGTTTACCTTCGTACAACATAGAAGATAGGGACTTCTAAGTCGTACTTTTCCTTTCTTAAAATTTAAGTAAAGTATAATTTCTTTTATGATAAAAACTTAAATGTCTACCCTACTAACGATTAAGCTTCATCATACTTTTGAATCAGGTCCTTTGCGACCTCTTCGGAAAGTCCAGCGTCAGCACAAACTTCGATGAAAGCAGCATCAAGGGCTTTTCTCTGTTCATCGGACAGTGGGCAGATAGTCTGTTTATCAATCTCCTGTACATACTCTCTCGCCTTATCCATGATGGACTTTTTGCCTTCTTTGATCCATGCAGCTCTTTCCTGATAGTTCATCGTGATATTGCTGTAGTTCTGTTCTTTTTTATAATTCTTTAATGTGTGTTTCTGGGTCATGAAATTTCCGCCGGAACCAACTTCCAAGAGCAGATCCGCTGCCAGTGCTTCATCATCAAAGCGAATGCCTTTCTGCAGATGTTTCAGTGTACCAATATAATCGTTATCGATGACTAATTTTTCGATAGACATTTCTGCGATGACGTTGAGTCCGCCCGGACCGGATACGTTGGATACGCCTGCCATCATCGCCATCAGACCAGATCTTGCAGATTCACTACCTGCCTGGTAGTCCACAATCTTCGCGTCAGACATCGTAGCATACGTATGTACCGGTAATCCATAATAGTGTCCCATCTGCGCATAACCTGCCATAATCATGCTGCACTCCATGGATTCCATCGGGGTATACATGGTCTTCATATTGAAGATACAAGGCGCACCACCGTAAGAAACAGGATGTCCCGGTTTCGTAACCTGTGCCAGTACCAGACCTGCCAGAATTTCCACCGTGTGGTTCAGGATACATCCTGCCAGTGTAATCGGGCCAGTTGCACCTGCAATCTGTGCAGAAATCAGATTGATTGGAATATCCATCTTGACACAATCAATAATGTTTCTTGCACCGATATGCGACCACTTCAGCGGGGAAGTCACACAGATATCAAATAAGGTATATGGTTTTGTTCTAACTGCTTCTTCAGAACCCAGAACCGCTTTCAACAGTTTAAAAGTCCTAGGTACACCTTCTGCATCGGTAGAACCACCGATAATCGGCTTGATGGAATTCTGCATTTCTGTATAGTACAAATACTGAGAACCCAGTTCGCCAGGTGCTTCTTCACAAACAATAGAAGAAGATACAAAATCAATGTGCGGCAGACTCTGCGCAACTTTTGTTAAAAGTTTCAGATCCTTTACGCCAGACAGTCTGACAGTTTCGCCATCACTTTCCAGCACGTTGCCCGCACTGCTTCCCGGATTGAAACGGGTCTTGCCATCACCGAATGTGCAGTAAAACTCTCCGTTTCTGTCATATAAATCAAAAGTGCTCGGTGCAGATTGAATGGCCTTTTCAACTACTTCCCGCGGGAACTTAACCTTCTGCGTTTCTCTGTCCACTTCGCAGCCGGCACCCGCAAGTAAATCAAGCGCTTCGTCATAAGCAAAAATAATTCCTAAATTTTCCAGAACATACAATGCCTTTTCGTGCATTTCTTTTACTTGCTCGTTGCTCAGCACTCTGAGCTGCGGCATGTTGTCAAATGTAAATTTGTTCATTTGTCTACCTTCGCCTCTCTAACTTATTTTAATATCTAAATTATACATAATTTTCATTTTATAATTTAGGTCGTTTTTCAGATATTTTAGAAAAAAAATTACCATTTTTCGGCACTTTATTTGTTATTTTTCTAACAAATACAGACAATCCCTGTATTTGCAATGCACAATACAGATTGTTAATGCTCGGACAAACTCTAATATGTCTGTCATTTCCGCGTTTCACAGATAAAAATAATACCAAAGGAAACAAACTTTCTATATGGACTTGCACGCAAGTCCCGTGCTAAAATATACAATCATAGATGAAAATGAAGGTACGAAACAAATTGAAAAGGAGAGTACTATGGTAAAACAAATTTATCCAAGAGTGGAAATTAACTTACAGTATTTAAAAGAAAATGTAGCTGCAGTCGTTGAAAAATGCAAGCCATTTGGGATTGATATTGCCGGCGTAATCAAAGGCACCACCGGTATTACAGAATGTGCGAAGATGTTCGCAGAAGGCGGTGCAAAGCTGATTGCTTCCTCCAGACTGGAACAGATCGAAGATGCCATTGATTGCGGCATCAATCTTCCTATGCTCCTGCTGCGCGTTCCTATGCTTAGTGAACTTCCTGAAGTCGTAAGACTTTGCGACGTCAGCTTAAACAGCGAGCTTTCCGTATTGAAAGCGTTAAACGAAGAAGCTGCCAAACAAAATAAAATCCATAAAGTCATTCTGATGGCAGACCTTGGAGACCTCCGTGAAGGCTTCTGGGACAAAGACGAAATGGTAGACGTCGCTGTGATGGTCGAAAATGAGATGGCAAATCTGCAGCTTGGCGGCGTCGGCACAAATCTGGGATGCTACGGTTCCATCGAAGCAACAGCCGACAAGCTGGATGAACTGGTTTCCATCGCAGAAAGAATCGAAGGAAAAATCGGCAGAACCCTGGAATACATTTCTGGCGGTGCAACCACAAGCCTGCCTAGAATTATCAACAATGACATGCCAAAGAGAATCAATCTGCTCAGAGTCGGCGAAGGCATTCTGCTGGCAAGAGACCTGGACGTCTTCTATGGTTACGACATGCGCTTTATGCATCAGGATGTCTACACCTTAAAGGCAGAAGTCATTGAAGTCAAAGATAAGCCGTCTCACCCGGTCGGAAAAATTTCCATTGACGCATTCGGTCACACCCCAGAATATGTGGACAGAGGCATCAGAAAAAGAGCCCTTCTTGGCATCGGTAAAGTGGATTACGGCAGCATCGACGAAATCTTCCCGAAAGATAAAGGAATCGAAGTCATCGGTGCATCCAGCGACCACACAATTTTAGATATTGAAGACGCAGAAAGAGATCTGAAGCCAGGCGATATCGTCTCCTTCGGCATCAACTATGCTTCTATCGTATACTTGACTAACTGCAAAAACGTGCAGATTGTGTTCGTATAAATTCCGTATCATTTTATAAAGGCCCGGCACAACAACTTCCGTTTGCCGGGTTTTTCACAAGGAGGAAAAAATATGGCAAAAGTCATTGATTACAGCTGTAAATACGCAGAATACAGCGGTATGTCCAAAGAAGACGCTGCAGCAAAAGGACTGACACTTCCCGATGCATACTTTCAAGCGGAACAGATCGCCGCGCTGGCAGGTCAAAACGCAGTGCTGCCTTTTGATCCGGTCTTAGAAGCTGAAAGCATGGGTGCAAAGATCAAGTTTGATGATTCCCCTTTAGGACCCCGCAAAGACACCGATCTCGTAACAAAAATCGACGAACTGGCGCAGCTTTCTCCGATGGACATCACACAAGGCAGAATCCATGAGACGCTAAAAGCTGTCGCACAGTTAAATCAATCCGGCAAAAACGCTACGATAGAACTCCACGGTCCTGTTACCATCATCAATGGCGTCAGCGATCTGATGAAAATTCTCATGGGCTGGCGAAAGGCACCCGATGTCATGGATCAGTTCTTTGCAAAAGTTTCTGATGGACTGGTAGACTTTGCGCTGGCTGCCTATGATGCAGGCTGTCGTATCATTTATTATACCGACTCTCCAGGAAGCCTGAATATCCTGGGACCAAAGTTTTCAAAACAAATCACAGAACATTTCACCGTACCGTTTCTGAAAGCCTTAGACGAGAAACTCCCAAAAGACTGCGTCGTGCATCTTTGTCCAAAGACCTCTTTTCTGCTGGCAGGCTTTGAAAAAGCAGAATGGAAAAAATATGCCCTGGGCGAAACCATGCCATATCAGGACGCATGTCTTGCCGCCTGTGGAAAAGTGCGGATTCTGGGGCAGCGATGCCGAAAAGCAGACAATATCCTTGTAAGCCACATCAACTATCTGCATCTGACAGAGTAAGGAGTCTTTCATGAAAAACGATTATTTCAACGCCTATTTTCAGGTAGACATGCCCGTGGTAATCAATAACTACAACAAAGTAAAAGCACACATCGGCGCAAATACAGACATCATTCCCGTGATCAAAGGGAATTGCTACGGGTTCGGTCTGATTCCCATGGCGAAACTTTTTGCGCAGGACTGTGGTGCAAAACTCATCGCCGACGCTGCCATGTATGAAGCAGTCACCCTGCGGCAGGCAGGACTAACCTGCGATATTCTCGTTGTGGGCGGCATTCCGCAGCATCTGCTGCACGGCGCGGTAGAATACGACCTGCAAATTCCACTGTTTGAAGCAGTCACCGCCCGTCATATCGACAGACTGGCTGCTGCAGCTGGTAAAAAGATTAGGGTACATATCAAGCTCAATACTGGTATGAACCGGTTGGGCGTCAAAGCAGGCAAGCAATTGGAGAATCTTTTGGATTTGGTAAAATCTTTGGGTCATATCGAGGTAGTCGGTGCTTACACCCATTTCGCAACGTCCACTGCCGATTTTTATGATCCTTTCGCCGTAGAACAATTTACACAGTTCCAGGAAGGCGTTCACCAGATTCAGGATGCGGGATTTTCTCTGCAGTACATTCACTGTTGTAACTCCGCCGCCACCGCCTGGTATCAAGAAGCCATCGACTACAGCACCCATGTCCGCTCCTGCACTTCCATTTTAGGTCATATGGCCATGGAAGACGGCAGAGAGCCGCTGGGACTTGTGGAACCAGTAGAAATCGGCACTTATATCACCAACATCCACCAAATCGATGCCGGAGAAAGTGTCGGCTACAGCCGGGCTTTTATGGCAGAACAACCTATGACAGTCGCCACCCTTTCTCTGGGATTTGCAGACGGCTTTTATCCTGGCTGGATGCGCAGACAAGGTCCGGTGCTGGTCAACGGACACAGAACCCGCTTCCTGGGCTGCTGTATGGACCAGTCCTTCATCGACGTCACAGACATTCCATGCAAAATTGGTGATAAAGCCATTCTAGTAGGCAAAAGCGGTGATCAGCAGATTACAACCTGGGAGATCGAACAATTCTGCGAAAATACCTTTGAATTTTTGTACGGAACCATCGGTCAGAGGGTTGAAAGAATTTATAAATGGACATAATAGCCTTATATAAAAGGTGGCGGCACAGGCTGCCGCCTTTTTTCGCAACGGAAAATTCTGCATTTTCCAACGGCAGGCCGGTATCCTCGTCATACTTTTTAATCAGCAGACCAGGCTTTGCGCGGTTTGGAATACTGATTGTTGCTTTTTTCCCAGGCTCCAGCTTAATGCTGTGCGGGGTCTTGTCCAGAATGTAACCGTCCGGCGCGGTGATTTCTGTCACTGTGTATGTGCCGCTTTTGAGATCACTCAATACTGCTTTGCCTGACGCATTTGTGTAAACGTCAAAGGAATCATGTCCGCCATCGTAGGCAACGCGCAATGTTGCGCCTGCAAGGGCTTCGCCTGTATCCTGATCGACTTTTGTGATTTCCAGTTCCGCCATTTCTTCATTGGCAAATGTCATCACGATCGGTTTTGCGTCTGTGATTTCAATGTCCTTGTGATTGTTTTCGTCTAAAACGTAACCTTCGGGCGGCACTTCCTCCGTAACGGATACCGTGCCGGAAATGTTTTTAATCGTCACCTGTCCGCTGCTGTCCGTCACATAATGCCCGATTGTTGTTGCGTCCACTTCAACTTTGAATACGGCTCCTGCAAGCCCTTTCTGCGTGCCTTTGTCCACCTTCAAAATCTGTAAATCGGTGCTGGGTGTCGGCGTATTGGGCGTATCCGGTGTATCAGGTGTATCGGGGTCGGGCGTATCCGGGGGTACTGTACCCTCTGTTCCATACGGCAAATCTACCCATGAATCGCCGTTATAGGAGGGAAGGGGAGCAACATAATAGTCTTGCTTGTTAGCG
>CANBFZ010000051.1 GCA_947367725.1 uncultured Eubacterium sp. | reverse complement strand
CAGAGAGGCAAGCAAATAAATGAAAACCATCAGTATTTTAGCGTTTACAGATAGAGGGACGCAGCTGGCGGAAAAATTGTCCGCTGCCCTTGGACAGCGCCATGAGACAGAAGTTTTTGACCGTAAGTCGGACGCAAAAGACTATCTGTCGGAACATTTTGCGGAAAAGGATGTATTCGTCTTTATCTGCGCGGCAGGGATTGCTGTTCGGCTCATCGCACCGCTGATTCGCACAAAGGATGTGGATCCTGCCGTCATCGTCATGGATGAATTCGGACGGTATGCCATTCCTATTCTCAGCGGCCATCTGGGCGGTGCCAACGAAGCGGCGGCGGAGATTGCAGAACTTGTTGGCGCCCAGGTGATTTTGACCACAGCCACCGACATCAATGGAAAATTTGCAGTCGATGTATGGAGTAAATACGCCGGCTGCAAAATTATGGATGTGAGCGGCATCAAGACCATATCATCTGCGGTACTTGCCGGGGAAAAAATCGGTATTCACAGCGGATTTCCCTTTGAAGGAAACATGCCGAAAGAACTGACCCTGGACGAGACGGAAATCGGTATCTGCGTTTCCCTTGCCGGAAATCAGAAGCCATTTCCGACGACCTTCAACGTAGTGCCCAGAATTGTAACTGTAGGCGTAGGCTGCCGCAAGGGCGTCAGCAGCGAACAGTTTGAGAAATTTCTTCTGAAAAATCTGGAAGAAAATAATATTGCAATCGAGGCAGTGGAACAGATTGCTTCCATTGATTTGAAAAAATTTGAAACGTGTATTCTGGCGTTTTGCCATAAGTATAAAATTCCTTTTGTGACCTATACGGCGGAAGAACTTGCAGCGGTGCAGGGCGAGTTTTCCGGCTCTGACCTGGTGAAATCTGTGACGGGCGTGGACAACGTCTGTGAGCGCAGCGCCGTGCTGGGCAGCAAAGGCGGAAGAAGAATATTATCAAAGACCAGCGGCGGCGGCTGTACCTGTGCGCTGGCAATGAAAGATTGGAAGTGTAAGTTTTGAACATCGTCATGTCCTATATCGACTACAGCATGGCAAGCCTGTCTGAGCGGGAAGTTTTCTCCTGCACCAAAACCCAGACAGAAACCATTTACGAAAAACTGAAAGAAATCCCACAGGTACTTGGCAGTGTGCTGATTGCTACCTGCAACAGAACAGAGCTTTATCTCTCCCTTGGGGAAGGCGCGGCGGTCAATCCGTTTCAGGCGCTTTGTGACATCATTGGCGCAGACTACCATGCTTATGCCCATATGAACAAAACCCTTGCAGGCGATGAAGCCATTGTCCATCTCTGTAAGGTAGCCTCCGGTGCGGAATCGCAGATTTGGGGAGACGATCAGATTGTAACCCAGGTGGACGACGCACTGAAAGCGGCGCAGCACGCAAAGGCAACTGACAGCATTCTCAACGTGGTGTTTCGGACCGGCGTCAGCGCGGGAAAGAAGGTAAAAACGCTGGTGGATTTTAAAGTAGATGATAATTCTACAGCATCCAGAGCCGTTGGGCTTCTCAAAACCAATCCTGCCATCAGAAACGTACTTGTCATTGGAAATGGTATGATTGGGCGCCTGGTAACAGAACTTTTGGTGAAAGAGGGCATGGAAGTCACCATGACACTGCGGCAGTATCGACACGGCGAAAATATTGTACCGCGCGGTGCGAAGACAGTCATTTATAGTGACCGCTATGATGCGATTGCCAAAAGTGATGCCGTGGTCAGCGCAACCTTAAGCCCGCATTATACGGTGTTTTATGAAGAAGCAGCCAAATTGCGGCGTGTGCCGGAGGTCTTTATCGATCTGGCTGTACCGCGGGATATTGATCCGAAGGTTTCAGAACTTGCAAACGTGCGGTATTACGATATCGACACTTTGGGCAGAGATGAGCGGGATGCTCGGCAGGAAGCCCAGATGAAAGAAATAGAAAAAATCATTGAAAAATACATCGTTGACTTTCACAAATGGTACAGTTTCCGGGAAAGTCACAGGGAGAAAGAGGCAATATAGATGAAAATATACGTAGTCGGCATTGGGCCGGGAAATAGCGCTTACATGACGCAGGTGGCCAGAGAAGCCATCGAGGAAAGCGACGTGATTGTAGGGTACACCTTGTATGTGGAGCTTGTAAAAGATTTGACCGCAGGCAAGGAAGTCAAGTCTACTGCCATGAAGCAGGAGGTGGAGCGGTGCCGGATGGCGCTGGAATCCGCCCTGGAAGGAAAAACCGTTGCGTTTGTCTGCAGTGGGGATGCAGGTGTTTATGGTATGGCAGGCGTCATGGCAGAAGTTGCAGAAGACCATCCAGAAGTAGAGATCGTAACGGTGCCGGGTATTACGGCAGCCTGCAGCGGCGCAGCCGTTTTGGGCGCACCGCTGATTCATGATTTTTCGGTCATTTCTCTGTCAGACCTTCTGACCCCATGGGAAAAGATTGAAAAGCGTCTGAAACTGGCGGCGGAGGCGGATTTTGTGGTATGCATGTACAATCCAAAGAGTAAGAAACGCCATGACTATATTGACAAGGCAGCTGACCTCATGAGCGCTTTTAAGGCATGGGACACCCCGTGCGGTTATGTGAAAAACATCGGCAGGGAGGGAGAAACAGCAGTAGTCTGCACCCTGGCGGACTTGAAGAACAATGATGATATCGATATGTTTACTACTGTTTTCGTAGGAAACAGTCAGACGAAAATCATCAACGGAAAGCTGGTAACGCCACGTGGATACAAAGGGGTATAACAATCAGAAAATCCTGGTCTTTGCAGGCACCAGTGAAGGACATCAGCTGGCGGAGGCTTTTGCATCGCGAAACTGGCAGCGCCGGGCAGATTTTTGCGTCGCTACCGATTACGGCACGGAGATGCTGCGTGGTCTCAAAGACTTATCGATTATAGAAGGGCGTCAGACGGCGGAGGATATGAGAAAAATGCTTCATGGCGGTCTTTATGGCATGGTGATTGACGCGACGCATCCTTATGCCACAGCAGCGACAGAAAATATTTGCGCATCCTGTCAGGCAGAAAACGTACCGTATCTGCGGCTTCTTCGCAGCACCGGCAGTCTTCCTAAAGATGTGATTTCCGTTTCTTCGGCCAGTGCGGCGGCGGCGCTTTTAAATCAGCGGGAGGACAAAGTGCTTTTGACGACCGGCGCAAAGGAACTGCTGCAGTACAGTGGCGTTCGGGACATCGCAGACCGTATCGTAGCTAGAGTGCTGCCGTCGGCAGCGTCCATTGCGGCGTGTCTTGCGGCAGGCATTGCATCCAAACACATCGTAGCCATGCAGGGGCCTTTTACTGCAGAAATGAATTTAGCCACAATGGAGCAGTACGGCTGTACCTGTCTTGTTACCAAGCATACAGGAAAGCCCGGCGGCTTTGACGATAAACTGGCGGTGCTGGAAGCCGGCTATACGGTTATCGTCATCGAAAAACCTTCTGCGGAAGTCGGCGAATCCTTTGAAACGGTCATGAGAAAGGTAGAACACTTTTATGAATCATAGATATTTTCCAATGTTTGTGCCATCTGCAGGAAAGACTGTATTGGTGGCAGGCGGCGGTAAGATTGCCAGCCGCAGAGTGGAAAGTCTGCTGCAATTTGACTTTACCGTCGTGGTGGTAAGTCCCGCGGTGCGTCAGAAGATAGAACGACTGGTGGAAGCAGGTAATGTACGCTGGATTCGCGACACTTATCACGTCTCCTACCTTGCGGACGCAGCTTTGGCTGTGGCATGTACTGATGATCGGGCGGTGAATCGGCAGATTGGCGCAGATGCAAGGGCACGGAATATTCCGGTCAGCGTCTGTGACTGCAGGCAGGAATGTACCTTCTATTTTCCGGCTGTGGCGGTAAATGATGAGGTGACCTGTGGCATGGTCGGTACTGGCAGGGATCACCGAATTACAAAGAGAGCTGCTGCTGCGGTTCGCAAGCTGATAACAGGAAAGGAATACTGATGAAAGTAGTTGTAGGAAGCAGGGAAAGTAAACTGGCTGTGATTCAGTCGGAGATGGTCATCGACGCCATCAAAAAGTATGATGATACCATAGAAGTCAGCCTGTTGACCATGAAAACCACAGGCGATATGATTTTAGATAAAACGCTTGATAAAATCGGCGGAAAAGGGTTGTTCGTCAAAGAACTGGATAAGGCGCTTCTCGATAGGCGGGCAGATTTGACCGTACATAGTCTGAAAGATATGCCGATGGAAGTTTCTAAGAAGCTGCCGCTTTTGGCATTTTCTAAGCGGGAAGACCCAAGGGATGCATTGATTTTGCGAAAAGGACTTTCTGCACTTCCGGAAAAACCGGTGCTGGGCAGTTCCAGTCTGCGCAGAAAGCTGCAGCTGCAGAAGCTATATCCGGAGGCTGACATTCGTCCCATCAGAGGCAACGTACAGACCAGACTTGCCAAATTGGACAGTGGAGAATTTGACGCCATCATTTTAGCATATGCTGGTGTCAAGCGGCTGGGACTTTCGCAGCGAGTCAGCAAGCTGTTTTCTGTCGAAGAAATTTTGCCCGCTGCTTGTCAGGGAATCCTGGCAGTACAGGGCAGAGCCGGCTATGACGTGCCGTTTCTTGCAGATTTTGCTGATGAGGAGGCAAAACTGATTGCCCTGGCGGAGCGCGAGTTTGTGCGGACACTGGACGGCGGCTGCAGTTCACCGGTGGCAGCCCATGCTACCATTAGGGGAGAAGAAATTACCATCCGGGGCTACTATGTAGATGCGGATGAAAACCAATCGATAGATCAGATTACGGGCGATAAAAATCAGGGAGAGACGCTCGGAAGAACACTGGCCCTCAAGATGAAAGGAGACCTGTTATGAGCAAGGGAAAAGTATATTTAGTAGGCGCAGGTCCAGGTGACAAAGAACTGCTTACGATGAAGGCTGTCCGCCTGATCCAGGCGGCAGATGTGATCGTTTACGACCGGCTGGTCAGTGAAAGCATTATGGAACTGATTCCAGAGGGATGTCGTCTGATTGACGTGGGCAAGAATGTGGGAAACCATCCGGTGCCACAGCACGAAATCAATCAGATTCTGTTGCAAGAGGGTCTCGCAGGCGGTAATGTGGTTCGTCTAAAAGGCGGCGATCCTTTCGTCTTCGGCAGAGGCGGGGAAGAACTGGAGCTGCTTTCTGCCCACGGCGTGGAGTTTGAAGTCGTGCCCGGCATTACTTCCTCTATTTCTGTACCGGCTTACGCAGGTATTCCTGTGACTCATAGAGATTTTTGCTCGTCCCTCCATATTATTACCGGTCATGCCAAAGCGGGCGCAGAACTTTCCATTGATTTTGACGCCCTTGTTCGGCTGCAGGGCACGCTGATTTTTATGATGAGCGTATCTACGGTGGGGCGGATTGCCCGCGGATTGATGGATGCAGGGATGGAGCCTTCGATGCCTTGTGCGGTGATCGAAAACGGCACCTATGCAAAGCAGCGGAAATTGATATCTGATTTAACCCATATTGCGCAGACTGTCGCAGATAATCAGGTGAAATCCCCCGCAGTGATTGCGGTAGGAAAGGTCTGTGCTTTGTCAGACCGATTTGACTGGTTTGGCAGTTTGCCCCTGAAAGGAAAGCGTATCCTGGTGACCCAGCCGAAAAGCAAGGCTTCCAGACTGGAAGGAAAACTGCGGGCGCTTGGTGCGGAAACCAAGCTATATCCGTGCATTCGCACAGATTTTATCAGACCGATGGAGCCGCCTTTTGCAGACTATGATACGTGCGTGTTTACCAGCACGGAAGGCGTACATTCTTTCTTCCGCTGGCTGCTTGCGCAGGGCAAAGATGTGAGAGCTGTGGCAGATAAACGGTTCGCCTGCATTGGCAGTGCGACGGCGGCTGCTTTGCGGGATTACGGACTTTCTGCAGACTTTGTGCCGACGGTCTTTGACGGTGAAACCCTGGGAAAAGAAATGGTATCGACAGGCTTCGTAAACGGTGCCAGCAAAGTGATTCTCCTGCGGGCGAAAATTGGTACAGCAGATTTAACAGACGCCCTTGACGCAGGCGGTATTTCTTATCTGGATTATCCGGTGTACGATACCAGTTATGTGGAGCATGAAGCAATTGCAGACCTGGATTGCTGGGATTATGTGACCTTTACCAGCAAGTCCTGTGTAGATGGGTTTGTAAAGACCCAGCAGCGAGATGATTTTACCGGTGTGCGTGCGCTGTGCATTGGAAAACAGACCGCCGCTGAAGCAGCGAAATTTGGCTTTGACACTGTAGTTTCTGAGAAAGCAACCATTGATTCGATGATTGGAGTCCTAACCCAGTTTACAGAGTAAACTGCTGGTAGGACCCAGGTCAGAAGTGCAGGCGCTATGCGCCGTGGCACTTTACGGCCAAAGTTACAGTTAACGCCTAGCCAGTTGAAACTGGAGCGTTAAAACAATACGACTAGCGTCTAGCCACTCGCAATCCTGCTCGTGGGACGCTAAAGCATAAGGAGTAAATGTAATGATTAACAGACCGAGAAGATTAAGAGAAAATCCTTTAATCCGCGGCATGGTGCGAGAAACCAGAGCATCGGCGGATAGCCTGATTTACCCGATTTTCTTTGAAGAAGGAAAGAATATCAAAGCGGAAATTTCTGCCATGGAGGGACAATATCGCTATAGTCCTGATCGGGCGAAGGAAGTCATCGATCAGTGCCTGGCACACGGTGTGAATAAAGTGCTTCTGTTCGGTATCCCGAAAGAAAAGGACGCAGTGGGCAGTCAGGCCTATGCGGAAAACGGCATCGTACAGCAGGCGGTTCGTGCCATCAAAGAAGCATACAAGGATGAAGTATATGTAATTACTGACGTATGCATGTGCGAATATACATCTCACGGACACTGTGGTATTCTCTGCGGGCACGATGTGGATAACGATGAAACTTTGAAATATTTGGCAGCTACAGCAGTATCCCATGCGGCGGCAGGGGCTGATATGGTAGCGCCGTCTGATATGATGGATGGACGCATTGCGGCGCTTCGCGCAGGCCTTGATGAAAACGGCTTTGCGAATACGCCGATTATGAGTTATGCCATCAAATACGCATCTAAGTTCTACGGACCGTTCCGGGAAGCAGCGGGCAGCGCACCGTCTTTCGGTGATCGAAAGACCTACCAGATGGACCCGCATAATGTACGGGAGGCGATGAAGGAAGCAGCGCTGGATGAAGAAGAGGGCGCAGATATCCTCATGGTAAAACCGGCGCTTTCCTATCTGGATGTGATCAAAGAACTTTCTTATAACACCAATCTGCCAATCGCCACTTACAGCGTCAGCGGGGAATATGCCATGATCAAAAATGCCGGAAAGGCAGGACTGATTGATGAATACGGCATCATGTGCGAAACCGCTACTTCTATGTACCGAGCAGGGGCAGATATCATCATGACTTACTATGCGATGGAGATTGCAGATGCGATCAGAAAAGGAGATATCGGATGATGAAAGATTCCAGCCAGTTATTTGAACGAGCAAAAGAGGTCATGCCGGGCGGTGTCAACAGTCCGGTCAGAGCATTTAAATCCGTAGGTCTTACCCCTCGTTTTATCGAAAAAGCCTGCGGCAATAAAATCTACGACGTAGAAGGAAAGGAATATCTGGATTATGTCGGTTCCTGGGGACCGATGATTTTGGGGCACGCAGATCCGAAGGTTATCAGCGCCGTGCAGAAGCAGGCAGAAAAGGGACTTAGCTTTGGCGCGTGTACGGAAGGCGAGGTAGAACTTGGGGAACTGATTTGCGCGAATATTCCCCATGTGGAGATGATTCGTATGGTCAGCAGCGGCACCGAGGCGGTCATGAGCGCTCTGCGGCTTGCCAGAGGCTATACGAAAAAAAACAAGATTATCAAATTTGAAGGATGCTATCACGGTCACAGCGACGCTATGCTGGTGAAAGCAGGTTCAGGCGCGATGACCTTTGGCGATCCGGACAGCGCCGGTGTAACGAAAGGTGCGGCAGAGGATACGCTCCTTGCCCGCTATAATGACCTTGACAGTGTGGAAACCCTGCTGAAAAACAATCGGGATGCGGTTGCCTGCATCATCGTAGAAGCTACAGCAGCCAACATGGGCGTGGTGCCGGCAGCACCTGGATTTTTACAAGGGCTCAGAGATTTGTGCAACCAGTATGGGGCGCTCTTGATCTTTGATGAAGTGATTACAGGATTTCGTCTTGCCTTTGGCGGCGCGGCAGCATACTTCGGTGTTACGCCGGATTTAGTCACTTACGGGAAAATCATCGGCGGCGGCATGCCGGTAGGTGCATATGGCGGCAGAAAAGAAATCATGGAATGTGTTTCTCCACTGGGCAGTGTATATCAGGCGGGGACACTGTCTGGAAATCCGATCGCCATGGCGGCAGGGCTTGCAACGCTCACACAGCTTTTGGAAGATCCAGGCATTTATACCCGCATCAATGAAATGGGACAGTATCTGGCAGACGGTCTGCGTCGCGTCAGCGGTTTGACTGTTAATCACATCGGCTCTCTGGTCTGCATGTTCAACACCAAAGAACCGGTCACCGATTACGACAGCGCCTGCAAATCAGATACAGAAGGTTTCAGCCGTGTCTTTGCAAAGCTTTTGGATGCCGGCATCTATGTAGCGCCGTCCCAGTACGAAGCGATGTTCTTGAATACCTGTTTTACCAGGGAAGAACTGAATCAAACCATTGCAGCTTATGAGAAAGCGCTGACAGAATAAGAACCCCACCCATCCACGAATCAAAGCTTCGGGAGGGTATGCGGGAACCTGCTTGTCCTGAAACAATAAGACATTGACAA
>CANBFZ010000050.1 GCA_947367725.1 uncultured Eubacterium sp. | reverse complement strand
ACGGAGAAGATTTGGAAATCGGTTTTAATGCGAAATACGTGCTGGATGTGATGAAATCCATCGATGATGAAGAAGTATTGTTGTATTTTAATACGCCGATTACCCCTTGTCTTGTGGAACCGGTAGAAGGAAATGCGTTCGAATACCTGATTCTGCCTGTCAGAATTACCAACAATTAATTATGTACATTAAAAACATAGAGTTGACCAATTTTAGAAATTACACACATCTGCAGGTGGATTTTAATCGTAATGTAAATCTTTTCCTGGGTAATAATGCCCAGGGAAAGACGAATCTTTTGGAAAGCATTTATATTACATCGATCGGCAGATCGTTTCGCACAAATAAAGATAGTGATTTGGTCAAATTTGGTGAGGATACAGCGAAAGTAAAAGTAGAAGCTGAAAAAGAGGTCTTTGATACTTCAGTAGAGATCACAATTAAAAAGGATGCGAAGAAATCGATCAAAAAAGATGGGATTCATCTGAAGCGGAGTTCTGAGCTTTTGGAAAATATTTTGATTGTGATTTTTTCACCAGAAGATTTAAAGATTGTCAAAGACGAACCGGAAAAGAGAAGAAAGTTTATCGATCGAGAACTCTGTCAGATACAGCCTCTTTACTATGATAGTTTGACCAACTATAAAAAAACGCTGGCACAGAGAAATACTTATCTGAAAGAAGAAAAGATCGACAATCGTATTCTGGATCTTTGGGATACGCAGCTTGCCAATTATGGCGCTCGTATCATACATATTCGGGAAAAATTTATTAAGAAAATCAGTGATTTCAGTGGAAAGATTCACAGCAGCATTACCAACGGAAAAGAAACGCTTTTTTTGGAATATAATCCTAACATTCTCTATATGGAATCGCTGGAGGCGCAGAAAGGATATTTTTACGACGAAATTAAAAAAGCTTTTAAAAATGATATGCGGCAGCGAACTACGACAAAAGGTCCCCACAAAGATGATATCTCTTTTTTTGTAAATGGCATTGATATGCGGAAATTTGGTTCTCAGGGGCAGCAGCGTACCTGTGCCCTTTCTCTAAAACTAGCGGAACTGAATTTAATCAAGGAAGAAACAGAGGAAGACGCCATTCTTCTCCTTGATGATGTGATGAGTGAACTGGATGCAACCAGACAGGAATATCTAATCAAAACACTAAAAGAAAATCAGCTTTTTATCACGACAACGGATATCTCCGGTGATATTTTACATGCGTTCCCTGATGCAAAGGTGATTTACATCGAGAAAGGGGAAATGAGAGAAAATTAAACCTATTGAAAATTACGATATATATCGACAATTTTTAATAGGTTTTTTGATGGAAAATTACCGATTTTACAGGTTTTTAACGAAGTTGAGATAAAAATGATGAAATACACTATTTCTATTGTAAAATCGACTGTTTTGGTATATAATGGAGTGGTGCTTAAAAACGAAATGAAAAAATAATATCATGCATATAAAGGTGGGTGTAAGATGAGCAACGAAGAAAAAAATCAGAATCAATATGATGCCGCCCAAATACAGGTACTGGAAGGTCTTGAAGCCGTTCGTAAGAGACCGGGTATGTATATCGGAAGTACTGGACCTAGGGGTCTTCATCATCTGGTATATGAAATTGTAGATAACAGTGTCGATGAAGCGTTGGCGGGATATTGTAAGACCATCAGTGTTACCATTCAGAAGGACAACTCTATCATGGTAGAAGACGATGGACGAGGCATGCCGGTAGATAATCATCCCAAATTGGGGATTCCAGCCGTAGAAGTCATTCATACCGTACTCCATGCTGGCGGTAAGTTTGGCGGCGGCGGATATAAGGTTTCCGGCGGTCTGCACGGTGTAGGTGCCTCTGTTGTAAATGCACTTTCTACGAAAATGGAAGTAGAAGTCAAAAGAAACGGCAATATCTATAGACAAGAATATAAGAGAGGAAAAACCGTTGCCCCCCTTGCTGTGGTGGGAGAGTCCAAAAAGACTGGTTCCAAGACGATTTTCTGGCCAGATCCTGAGATCTTCCAGGAAAGTACAGAATATGACTACGATACCCTGCAGCATAGATTGCGGGAGATGGCGTTCCTCAATAAAGGCATTAAAATTGTCCTTTCCGATGAGAGAGAAGGAAAGAAAAAGAAAGAAGTATTCCATTATGAAGGTGGTTTGAAGGAGTTTGTAAAACACTTAAATCATAATAAAGACGCACTTCATGAGGAGATTATCTATTTCGAAGTCAGCAAAAAAGATATGGAAGTAGAAGTAGCCATGCAGTATACTGACCGGTATAATGAAATGGTGCTTTCCTATGCAAATAATATCAGCACGACAGAAGGCGGTACCCATATGGCAGGTTTCCGTACTGCGCTGACCAGAGTATTTAATGACTACGCGAGAAAAAATAAAATTTTAAAAGATAACGATGATTCTCTTGCTGGAGAAGATGTTAGAGAAGGCATTACTGCCATCGTATCTGTCAAGCTGACAGAGCCTCAGTTTGAAGGACAGACCAAGACAAAGCTTGGAAATACTGAGATGAGAGGATTTGTAGAAACCTCTACCAGTGAAAATTTAACAGCATTTTTGGAAGAAAATCCAGCCCAGGCTAAGATTATTTTAGAGAAGTGTCTTCGTGCGTCAAGAGCCAGAGAAGCTGCTAGAAAAGCTAGAGAATTAACGAGAAGAAAGAGTGCTTTAGATAGCATTGCGCTGCCAGGTAAGTTGGCAGACTGCTCCGAGAAAGACCCTGCTAAGTCAGAGATTTTCTTAGTCGAGGGTGACTCTGCAGGCGGCAGTGCAAAACAGGGTCGTGACAGAATGAGACAGGCTGTGCTTCCGCTTCGGGGTAAGATTCTGAACGTAGAAAAAGCAAGGCTGGATAAAATTCTCAATTCTGATGAAATTAAGAATATGATCACGGCATTTGGCTGTGGTATTGGAAATGAGTTTGATGAAACTAAACTGCGTTATCACAAAATTATTATCATGACCGATGCCGACGTCGACGGTGCACACATCAGAACACTTTTGTTGACTTTCTTCTTCAGATATATGACGCCTCTCATCGAAGGAGGCTACGTTTATGCTGCAAAACCGCCGCTTTTCCTGACAAAGCGAGGAAAAGAATTGTATTATACGTACAGTGAGCCGGAGCAGGACAGACTGATGGCAAAATTGAAAGAAGACGGAAAAGCTGGCAAAATCGATATTCAGAGATATAAGGGTCTTGGAGAAATGGATTTCCATCAGCTTTGGGAAACTACGATGGATTACAACAATAGAACTTTAATTCAGATTACCATCGATGATGCAGCGGCAGCAGATGAAGTATTTACCATTTTGATGGGTGATAAAGTACCGCCAAGAAAGAAATTTATTGAAGATAATGCACATTTAGCAGAGCTTGACATTTAAGAAAGGAGGGCAAACCATTGAGTACATTATTAGAAGATACAAAGCTAGAACAGCATGAGATAGCAAAAGAAATGAAAAAGTCCTATATTGACTACTCCATGAGTGTTATTGTAGGACGTGCCCTTCCTGATGTCAGAGATGGGCTGAAACCAGTACACAGAAGAATTCTTTATGGGATGAGCCAGCTGGGCGTTACACCGGACAAGCCGCACAAAAAATCTGCGCGTATTGTCGGTGAAGTAATGGGTAAATATCACCCGCACGGCGATAGCTCCATTTATGATGCCATGGTTAGACTGGCGCAGGATTTCTCCACCAGATATATGCTGGTAGACGGACATGGAAACTTTGGTTCTGTCGACGGTGACGGCGCAGCGGCAATGCGTTATACAGAAGCAAGAATGACGCCATTCTCCCTGCAAATGATTCGTGATATCGAAAAAGAAACTGTCAATTTTGTAGATAACTTCGACGGAGAAGAAAAAGAACCAGTGGTTTTGCCTAGCAGATTTCCAAATCTGCTGGTAAACGGTTCCAATGGTATTGCTGTAGGTATGGCAACTTCTATTCCGCCGCATAACCTTGGTGAAGTCATCGACGCCACAGTGGAACTCATCGATAACGAAGAAGCGACTGTAGAAGATTTGATGAAAATTGTCAAAGGTCCTGATTTTCCAACCGGCGCCACAATTCTTGGTAAAAATGGCGTCAGAGAAGCTTACAAAACAGGAATTGGCAAAGTAAAGGTGCGTTCCTGCTGTGAAATTGAGGAAACGGACAGAGGCCGTTCTCAGATTATTGTTACAGAAATTCCATATCAGGTAAATAAAGCTAGGCTCATCGAAAAGATGGCAGAACTAGTTAAAGATAAACGAATTGAAGGGATTTCTGCAATTCGTGACGAATCCAACAGAAACGGTATGCGTATCGTTATTGAATTGAAAAGAGACGCCAATCCGCAGATTACGCTGAACAGACTCTATAAGCATACCCAGCTGCAGGAAAGTTACAGCATGATTATGATCGCGCTTGTAAATGGTCGTCCAAAAGTGCTGAATCTTTACGACATTCTCAGCGAATATCTGAAATTCCAGAAAGAAGTCGTCACTAGAAGAACCCAGTTCGACCTAAAAAAAGCAGAAGCCAGAGCGCACATTTTAGAAGGTTTGCGTATTGCCCTTGATAATATTGATGAAATCATTAAGATTATCAGAAGTGCCTATAACGACGCCAAAGAAAAATTGATGGAGCGGTTCGGACTTTCTGAAATTCAGGCACAGGCAATTCTGGATATGAGACTTGCTCGTCTGCAGGGATTAGAAAGAGAAAAGATTGACAAAGAATATGCAGAACTGATGGAAAGAATCGCATACTTTCATTCTCTTCTTGCCGATGAAAAGCTGCTCATGGGCGTCATCAAAGATGAACTTCTGGAAATCAGAGAGAAATACGGCGATGAAAGAAGAACCAGAATGGTTGCTGACGTAGATGAATTTGATGATGAAGATTTAGTCGCAGAAGAAAAAGTTGCAATCACGCTGACGCATCTGGGCTATATTAAGAGAGTGCCGGCAGATACCTATAAAGCGCAAAGACGTGGCGGCAAGGGCATTACAGGCATTACGACCAGAGAAAATGACTTTGTAAAAGACCTGATTATGACCTCAACGCACGATTATCTCATGTTCTTTACCAATACAGGAAAAGCCCATAAGATAAAAGCCTTTGAAATTCCGGAAGCGACGAGAACTGCTAAGGGTACGCCTGCAGTCAACTTCCTGAATCTGATGCAGCGGGAAAGAATCACGGCGATTATTCCAGTACAGGAATTTGCAGATGATAAGTTCTTGATTGCAGTGACGAAGAACGGTACAATTAAGAAAACACCGCTTTCTCAGTTTGATACGCAGAGAAAGACAGGTCTGATTGCCATCAATCTGAAAGATGATGATCAGTTAATCGGTATCAAGGAAACCAACGGGAATAACAATGTCATTATCGTGACCAAAAACGGCAAATGTATCTGCTTCTCCGAAGAAGATGTTAGAAGCATGGGCAGAATTGCTGGCGGTGTTCGTGCGATTAAACTGGAAAAAGACGACGAAGTTGTGGCAATGGAACTGGTGGAACCAGGGCAGGAACTTCTGGTTGTTACAGAAAACGGTTACGGTAAGAGAACGCCGGTAGAAGATTATAAAATTCAAGTGCGCGGCGGCAAAGGTCTTTTAACTTACGATAAATCTAAGTTTAAAAAGACAGGGGCGCTGATTGGCGCTATGGTAGTAGATGAAGAAGATGAGGCGCTGATGATCAATTCAGAGGGCATCATCATTCGAATCAGAGCCGGAGAAGTATCTAAACTGGGCAGAGCAACCCAGGGTGTTAAGATTATGAAAGTGGAAGACGACACCAAAATTGTTGCGATGGCAAAAGTCATCAAAGAAGAGGAAGAAGAGGAAGGCAAAGAAAAACCTGAAAAGGAAGAAGCACCGAAAGAAGGCGGTGACGAACAGCTGACTCTGTAATGAAAAACAAAAGCTGCTTTGGAACCATTTTCTGAAGCAGCTTTTTCAGAGAAATCATTTTCCAGAAAAGGAGTAATTGAAGTGGACCAACTAAAATTTACCATACCGGGAAAACCGGAATATTTAACGATGCTGCGCCTTGCAGTGAGTTCTGTAGCGACAACTGCAGGCTTTGATCTTGATGGTGCAGAGGATATCAAGACGGCAGTATCGGAAGCATGCAAATTGGTATCTTGCCATGGATTTGATGGATTTTCAGATCAATATGAACTCAATTGCAATGTAGAAAAAGGCAAAATCGAAATTACGATAGAAGACCGATGTGAAAAACATACACTGGAAAAACTGTGTAAGCCTTGTAAAAATTGCCCTACTGAAGGCAATATCGGCGTTTATGTCATTCAAACGCTAATGAATGAAGTAGAAATCAATGTTTTAGAGAACGGACAGAAGTCTATAAAAATGGTGAAATATTTATGATGGAACAAGATTTGTTTATCAGATACAAAAACAATCCAACTAGAGAACTTCGCAATGAAATCGTAGAAAAATATCTTTATATGGTTGACATTCTGATTCGCAAATATTTGGGAAAAGGCGTGGACTATGATGATTTGTATCAGGTTGGCGCCCTTGCGCTGGTTTCTGCGGTAGAACGCTTTGACCCGGAGAAAGGGTTTGAGTTTAGTTCTTTTGCAACGCCTACCATTCTCGGAGAAATCAAGAAATATTTCCGTGATAAGCAGTGGAGTCTGAAAGTGCCGAGGAGACTGAAAGAAATCGCTTCTAAGGTACAGGAAACCAAGGAAAAACTGTATGCGGAATATCATAGAAAACCGACAGTAGAAGAAATCAGCCAGATGACAGGATTTTCAAAGGAACAGATCATTGAAGCGCTGGAAAGTTCGCAGGCTTATGGCACTTATTCGCTGGATAAGACCTTTGACGATACAGGTGAAGATGGGGAAAGTCTGCTTTTGGAACGATATACGGGAATCGAAGAAGCGGGCTATGAGAGGATTGAGATATCGGAAATTTTGAAAAAAGTCATGGCGACATTCAGTACGCAGCAGCTTTACATATTTAAGCAGCGGTTTATTTATAATCGTTCCCAGGCAGAGATTGCAAAAGCATTGGGGGTTTCACAGATGACCGTTTCCCGTGCTGAAAAGAATATGATTGGTCAATTTAGGGCAGAGCTTGAGAAGTAATTTGAAGCAGCGCTGGCATGAATCGATTTATAGTTGTAAAAATACGGTACTTAAGAAGCAAAGAGCGGTAATCGCAGACACAAAAAGTGAAAACCTCCCGATATGGATAGGTGTCTTTTCGGGGGGTTTTTCAGTATAACATATTAGAAATAAGCAGTATGATTTAGTAAAATATGCCAGTCGGTCCGCAGGTTAAAGTGACAGTTTTTGTAATACTTTCTTTTGCAGAGCCGCTATCATAACGTGTACCCTTTGCTGTAGCAGTTGCCTTATTTGTGGATTTTCCGCCTGTGATATTGGATACTTTCCAGCTGGAATCCAGGGAAGCAGCGGTTGGTGTTGCTGCAGTACATTTGGCAGTACCATCTCCATAAAGAAATGTTCCTGTAACTGTTACATACCATAGTCTTTTTCCGGCACTATTTTCATAGTAGACAGTTTTTGATTTTGTTGCTGTTTCTTTAGAAAAAGGCTGAATACCAGGACTAGATATATCTTCTATCACAGTTACAAAGCGGCTGCCGTCTGATAGTTCTTCAATATTCACAGTAATTACATTGCTTTGTGCAAATGCAGGCTGCAGAGAAAATACCATTATAATGCTGATGATGGTGCAGATTGTAGTAAATTTTTTCATATATTTAGCCTTTCTTTTTTATCTGATTATAATAACTTCACGGTTAATGTAAGATTCTTTTCCTTCAATATATGAGGCATAGTGTAAAAATATTCTAACAGCAAATGTAGCAACTGCTGCGATCACAACAATAATAATTGCTCTTTTAATCGTTTTCCGAAGAGAAATTCTTTTGCACAGTGCATGCTGATCAAGAGAAGCAATGTAATTATAAACAACTTCTGCAGGTTCCTCAAACCGTTCTAAGATATCTGCATAGGTGCAGTCCGGGTGTTCTTCAACGTAAGCATCGACTGCTTTTTTCAAGTCATTGATAAAAACTTTTTCCTCTTTTCCGTAAATTGGAAGCAGTAGTTTGATTTGCTTGAAATACTGTTTCAGTTCGGTTTGGCTAATTTTGTGCATAGTATTCCTCCGGCAGTTCTTTACAGGCGAGAATCAAATCTGTACCGATTCTGTTGTTTTCGTAATCTTCCAGCAAATCAGCAAGTCTTTTCCTTCCGGCTTCTTCTAAATGATAGTAGACACGAACGCGTCTCTTTCCAATAGGCATTTCTATATCTGAAATACAATTATTATTTTTTAATTTATAGAGCGTTGGATACAGAGAACTCTCTGTAATGACAACCTTTCCGTCGGAAAGAGTTTCAATCAGTGTTGTCAGCTGATACCCGTATAAATCACTTTTTTCCAGCAGGAACAGAACGATCAGCTCTACTGTTCCCATTTTAAAACTACTTCTACTTCTGGCCACCTAGAAGCCTCCTTGCAAGTTATCTTCTTGTGATATAAAGTATATGGTAAAAGTTCTGAAATGTCAACGTTATTAAAAAGATGTATTATGAAAAACAAAATATTAATTGACAAATTAAAAGAAATCTGTTATGATATAGAAAAGTCAGAAAAATAAATCAAAAGTAACTGGTAATTGATTAGTTTCTGTCGGTATTGGGATTTTATCTTTGAAAGAGGTGATGCGTATGAGAGCAGATGATGAAACACGCTTTCAAAATGGGGATTGGGAAAAAGAGA
>CANBFZ010000049.1 GCA_947367725.1 uncultured Eubacterium sp. | reverse complement strand
TAGACCATAGCATATGGCGCATCCTCCTGCACGATTTCCAGTGCCTCTTTGTAAAGCCCGTTTCTCTTTGTCTCGTCCTGTTCACTTCTGGCCGCAATCATCAGCTTTTCTACATCTGCATTAACATAACGTGCATAGTTCAGAGAAGAAAATCCATTTTCAGAAACCATGTTATAATACTGATCTGCATCAATGGCAGAAGTGCCCAGTCTAATCAGTGCAAACGGTACATCCCCTGTTGCAAGACCGCCGTAAAGAGCGCCTGCTTCCAGAATTTCAATTTCTACTTCAATACCCACTCTGGAAAGGGATTCCTGCACAGCCTCTGCTTCTGTTTTACAATTTGCAGCAACGGACAGCTTCGTATCCAGTTTCATCGGCAAGGTTACGCCTGCTTCCTTAAGCAGAGACTTCGCTTTTTCCTCATCGTATGCATACTCAGCTACGCCTTCCGTACAAGGCATAATCGTATTAAACAGTAAAGAGGTCGGATTCCCCTTTCCTTCTCTTGCGGCATCCAGTACAAACTGTCTGTCGATTGCGTAATTGATTGCCTGGCGAACCTTCTTGTTATTGAACGGCTCTTTCTCCGTGTTCATAGGCATCAGACAGAATTTTGTCGTCTGAATTTCGTTAAGTTCAATATTGTCATTGCTTGCCACATTCTCATAGTCTACAGGATTGATTCCGGCTGCCGCATCCAGCTCACCGCTTTCCATGGCAATAGCAAGCGCATTTGTGTCCGCAAACTGTCTGATTTCCACATTCTTGATAGATGCCGGCTCTCTGTAATAATCATCAAAAGCCTCAAAAGTAATTTTATTATCGTTTTCATAAGACACAAACTTATAAGGGCCGCAGCCTACCGGTGCTGCATCAAAGCCGTCTGCTCCTTTTTCCTCATAGGCATTTGCTGATAAAATGAAAACCATGGACAGATTCTTCATAAATGCTGCATAAGGCTGAGAAAGTGTTACTTCGACCGTCTGATCATCCAGCGCCTTCGTCGACTCCATTGCGGCAAGATTTTTTCCTACATCTTCTGATTCCTTTGTCATGTTCAAAGAATACACTACATCGTCCGCAGTCAAGATGCTTCCATCATGCATCTTCACATCAGACTTCAGTTTAAATGTATAAACCTTATTGTCATCTGAAACCGAATAGCTGTCGGCAAGTCTCATCTCCTCTTCTCCAGTAATCGGATCTACATGTACAAGTGGTTCATACAGACAGCGCCTGATTACAAAATTCAGAGCATATTGTCCGTTGGCAACGTCAAAGCTGATTGCATCCGCACATTCAATTCCCAAAACCATTTTGCTCTCCTCAGCTCTTTCATTGTCCCCACCGGATCCGCAGCCGGTCAACATTGAAAAGGCTAAAACAAGTGCCATCATCATTGCAATTCTTTTTTTCATAACTTCCTCCTTTGAAATTCCATATGATACTTTCTCTGAACGTATCAGTAAATGTATTATACTCCCTCTGTAAGTTTTCGTCAATCCAAATCGACAAAAAAATAAAAACTGCCATACAACAATTTCTTGCTGCACAGCAGTCTAATCAAATGCTGCTATTTATTTTCGTTTATCTTTCAAAGGAAAAAACCGAACTCAAATCCTCATAAAGCAAGTCTACCGCTTTTTCCTTATTTCTCTCCAGCATAGCGTCTACAATCTCGTCATGGCACTCCTTTATCTGTAATTTAGCCATAGCAGGATATTTAATTACAACTCTGGTAATTGTACCAACATATTGGTAGAGCACGTCATATATGTAATGATTGCCGGACAGCTTTGCTAGCGCCAAGTGAAATCTCGTGTTCACCGCATCGTACGGATTCTTTTCCTTTGGCTTTTTTTCCGCCTGCTCCGCTACAATCGCGTAAAGGGTCTTTATCTCCTCGTCACTGACACAGTCAATAATCCGACTGATTGCCGCAGACTCAAGATAAAATCGCATTTGCTGAATCAGAGAACAGTCCTGACTGCTGGTTTCATTGACCATGTAGCCTTTTCTCGGATAGCTCTTTAAATACCCTTCCTGACATAAACGATGCAGTGCCTCCCGAATAGGCGTCTTACTTACAGTATACTTCTGCGCCAGGCTTTTTTCGTTGATAATATCATTGGATGCGATGGTTCCGTTGAGTATCTGTTCTCTCAGTTCTATATAAATCTGATTTGCTAATGATATTTCTGACATGTACGCCTCCTAATTTCTACCATCTATTAGTTTGCATTGTTATTTGGCAGTTGTCAAGCAGAAAATTTTCCTGTACATGGATCGTCCCAAGCCGAATATTCAAAAAGCAAAAGATTATACACAGTTGGCATTGTATTGATGAATGCACCCAAAAAGAAGGAGTCACTTTAGCCGGAATACTGCTTTTCGGGCAAGACAGTACAATTATGTCAGTCCTTCCCCAGCATAAAACCGATGCGATTTTCCGCATCACAATTCCGCTGTCTGAAATTGCTACCGCAACCGTGGGGCCGGTAGAGATAAATACAGATGCTACCACCCATGCTGTTGAAAAAAGACTGCTTGCGCTAGTTGATTTTTGTGCTGCTCCTAGAAGCAAAAAAGAAATGATGCATTACCTGGGACTAACAAATACAAAACACTTTCGCAAGACTTACCTTCTTCCGCTTCTCTCAAGTGGGAAAATTCAGATGCTGTACCCCGATAAACCAAAAAGTCCAAATCAAAAATATATTAAATGTTAACAATCCCCGGCGCACCTACAAATGGTAGGTATGCCAGGGATTTCCCTTAATACGTCTTTATTCCATACTTAAATTTTTTGCATATTCAAACGAGATGCAATTCCGATTTACACCTCATATTCAAATCCCGCATGCTCTGATCGAAGATGAAACATCAATTTTCCCCGGCAGAAAAAATCAAATTCTACCGGACAGCTTGCTGATTCCACTATCATACGGCGCATTTCTCCCTTTACAGGCGCCCGAAGCAGATGTCCGCTTTCGCCTCGAATTTTGATTTCCAAACGATACTTTCCCTGCCGTAAAACAATGCGCCTGCGGCTGCATTCAACCACACGCACGCCCAGATAAGTCGCAAGACGGTATTCTTTTCCCTTATAATAAATCGCGCAGATACAGCCGCGAAAGTGCAGACCACAAAATGGTATCTTTGCAACCGCCGCCATAATGGAACAGTCCTCCTGTAAAACACCTACAAAATCATTAGCCTGCACCCATGTATACGCCGATGGAAAAGACTTTCCTTTATCCATTTCAATATAGCCCTTACCGCCAGTAAAATCTATGGTTCTCCCATTGAGTTCCACCTTACCGCTGAGCCTATGGCACATGCTGATGACGCCATGACTGCATTCCATAGAAAAAAATCGAAAAGGTCCCATAATATCTGTCCCAAGCGGCGTTAGATTTTTGTAGCGAATCTCTCCCTTCAGTGAAAGCTCCGGTGTTTCTATTGCAAGGCGAATCCCTTCTTTTGTAAAATGATTCCCCTCTGTAAAAGGCGCCTGCCATGCCTGGTTTTCCGTGATGACTTGAATAAAACGGGACGTTCCTGCACAGCCTGCGATGATGCATAGGGTTTCATCCCCTTTTTGGTGTTTATAATAATACCCTTCAAAAAAATCTTTCATCTTACACCCCCTGATGCTTCTATCCTGCCCAATTTTTGGAAAAGCATACAGAAAGCCTGCCTGCGCATATCTGATACCTTCCATGCAGGAAGATATGCAAAGTGTCAGCGCAAGAGATCACATGTTCCGTGAAATCATTTCCAATCTGCTGACCCATCGCGATTTTTCCAGCGGTTACATGGCGAAACCGGTACTGGCGCTCAAAAAAACGAACAGGCGCCGCATCCCGCGGCGCCTGCTGCATTATCTTCGATACTATTTGATTACAACCTTGTGAAACTTTTTCTTCCCTTTCTGAATCAGCAGCTCGCCATCCTTAAACAGGTCAGCCGTTACGTTCATCTTCGGGTTTGTTACCTTTTCCCCATTGACAGAAAGTCCGCCCTGTTCAATGGTTCTAAAGCCCTCGCCATTGCTTGGTACTAGGCCCAATTCCTTGATCAGAGAAACCAGTCCTTTGCCGTCGCCAGCAAACGCCGCCGCCTCCATTTCTGTCGTTGGAATATTTGCAGAATCTCCACCGCCACCAAAGGCTGCTCTGGCGCCCTCCTGCGCCTTCTTCGCTTCTTCCTCGCCATGTACCAGTTTGGTCACTTCATACGCCAGCACTTCTTTGGCGTGATTGATCTCTGCCCCTTCCAGCGAAGCCAGGCGTTTGACTTCGTCCATCGGCAGGAAAGTCAGCATCCGCAGGCATTTTTCTACATCTGCGTCACCTACGTTTCTCCAGTACTGGTAGAACTCATACGGAGAAGTTCTCTCTGCAGAAAGCCACAGCGCGCCCTTCTGGGTCTTGCCCATCTTCTTGCCCTCGCTATTGGTAAGCAGCGCAAAGGTCATGCCGTAAACCGGAATGTTGCAGAGCTTTCTGGAAAGGTCAACGCCTGCGATAATATTGGACCACTGGTCGTTGCCGCCAAATTGCATCTTCAGACCAAAGTCTCTTGCCATGACCATAAAGTCATAGCCCTGCATCAGCATATAGTTAAATTCAAAGAAAGACAACCCCTGTTCCATTCTCTGCTTAAAGCACTCTGCTCTGAGCATGTTATTCACATTGAAGCAGGTGCCGACTTCTCTGACAAACTCCACATAGTTCAGCGGTCTCAGCCAATGGGCATTGTTAACGCTGATGGCTTTGCCCGGCAGCGGTTCTCTATTCTGATGGCCTGGTGCATAAACACCCTGATTGCCCTCGTATTTCCATTCGTCATCAAAATCCAGGTATTTATCAAACAGCTTTTTAAATGCCGCACAGTTGTCGTCGATGGTATCCACGGTCATCATCTGGCGCATATCCTGTCTGCCCGACGGATCGCCTACCATGCCAGTGCCGCCGCCCAGCAAAACAACCGGTGTATGCCCATATTTCTGCATGTACATCAAAATGATCACCTGCATAAAATGTCCAATATGCAGACAGTCTGCAGTCGGGTCAAAGCCGATATAAAATTTAATTTTCTCTTTGCCCAGCAGTTCTCTGACAGCCTCTTCATCTGTCACCTGTTCGATAAAACCTCTCTCTTTCAGTACATCGTAAACGTTATCAAACTTGCTCACGTTGTCAGGAATAAAATTTTTCATGGTACATATCCTCTTTCTTTAGAATTTTGCCCTGGAATTTTATCTAGTTATTTGGTACCGAACAACCGGTCACCCGCATCTCCCAGCCCCGGAAGAATGTAGGCATGCTCGTTCAGTCTCTCGTCTTTGGCTGCGATATAAATATCCACATCCGGATGTGCTTCCTGCAGCACCGCGATGCCCTCCGGTGCAGCAATCAGGCACATGAATGTAATATTCCTCCCGCCTCTCTGCTTAATAAAGTCAATGGCAGCCGCTGCACTTCCGCCAGTAGCCAGCATGGGATCCACGACAAAAATCTGCCGTTTCTCAATATCGGTGGGCAGCTTGCAGTAGTATTCCACCGGCATATGGGTATCCGGATCGCGGTAAAGTCCCACATGTCCAACTTTGGCATTTGGCACTAATGCCAGCATGCCGTCCACAAAGCCCAGTCCTGCGCGAAGAATTGGTACAATGGCGATGTCTTCCCCCTCCAGCATGTTCACTTTCGTGGTGCATAGCGGTGTTTCTATTTCGACCTCTTTCAGCGGCAAATTTCTAGTTGCCTCAAACCCCATCAGCATGGCAATTTCTTTTGCCAGTTCTCTGAAATCCTTGGTGCTGGTATCTGTCTTCCGTAAAAGGGCAACCTTGTGCTGAATCAGCGGGTGGTCAAATATGTATACTTTACTCATGTTTTCTCCTCCATTTTCTGCGATCTTGTTTACATGTCGTCCAGCATAGCCGTGCGTCTTTCGTGACGACCGCCTTCAAATTCTGTATCCAGCCATGCATCAACAATTTCTACAGCAAGTTCCGGCGCGGTAGTTCTTCCGCCCAGCGCCAGCACATTGGCATTGTTATGCTGTCTGGTCAGCCGCGCCATCTCTACAGATGTACAAAGACCGCATCGAACGCCCTTCACCTTATTGGCGGCAATAGAAATGCCGATGCCTGTACCGCAGACAACCACACCTAAATCTGCCTTGCCGCCGGTAACTGCTTCGCCGCAGGCTTTTCCATATACGGGATAATCCACGGACGCATCGGAATTTGTTCCAAGGTCCACTACTTCATATCCCCTTTCTATTAAATGTTTCTTTACGACCTCTTTTAAGGCAAAACCGCCATGGTCGCTGGCAATTGCGATTTTCATTTCATTCACCTTTCTGATGTGATATCCTGCAGACTTCAGCATTCTGTTCATGACGGAAAAGCCAACGCCTTCTTCTGGCAGCGCTGCCGCCAAAATGAGATCTGCCTTTTCCCGGTCTGCCTGCCTAAGTCTTGCAAAAAACTGATGGGCAGCTTCTGCCGGCTTGTCCCCATCAAAGCGAAGGATACAGACACGGTTTCCCGCAGCCTCCTGTCTTTGGGCTTCTGCGGCAATGGCTCGCCGCACGGCTTCTTCGCCCCCTTCAAAGACCAGCATTTCTGCTTTCGGTGCATAATGTTTATATTTCATGCCTGGTGCTTTTGGCTTCAGTGCCCCTGCATTTATCGCATCGGGACGCTGGTTTAGCGTTGGATCAACGCGCACCGGTATGCCTAATACCTTCTCAAATTCTTCTTTTGTCAGAATGCCCGGTCTCAAAATCATCGGCACCGCGCCAGTCAAATCGATAACGGTAGACTCAATGCCCACCTGGCAGTCTGTACTTTGTATGATCGCGTCCACCCTGCCGTCTAAGTCTTCTATGACATCCCTTGCGGTCGTAGGACTTGGCTTTCCGGAAAGATTGGCGCTGGGCGCCGCAATTGGACAGCCAGCAGCGCTGATCAGCGAAAGCGCCACAGGGTGATCCGGCATCCGAATGCCCACAGTATCCAGCCCCCCGGTGGTGGTATCGGGAATCACAGGCAGCCTGGGTACAATCATGGTCATCGGTCCCGGCCAGAAAGCATCTGCTAATACCCGCATCTGCGCTGTAATCTCCGGCGTCAGTTTTTCCAAATCGCATTTTGACGATATATGGACAATCATAGGATTGTCAGAAGGTCTGCCCTTGGCTGCATAAACCTTGCCGACCGCTTCGGCATCCAGGGCATTTGCACCCAGACCGTATACCGTCTCTGTCGGAAATGCCACCAATCCGCCTGCTGCAAGAAGGTTTCCTGCCGCCGCGATATCTTCCGTTGTATCTGTAAATATCTTTGTGTTCATCATAATTTAGTGCCCGCCCAGTTGGCAACGCCGTGTGCAAAAAGACAAATTCTATTAGAAGTTTTTCATCTTCTCTGCCTGATCACTGGTAATCAATCCGTCAATGATTTCGTCCAGATCCCCATCTAAGATGGCGTCCAGCCGGTACAGCGTAAGACCGATTCTGTGCTCGGACACTCTGCCCTGCTGAAAGTTAAAGGTTCTGATTCTCTCACTTCTGTCGCCAGAGCCAACCTGACTCTTTCTGGCTTCGGAAATTTCTTTGTTCTGTTCCTGCAGTTTCAGGTCATACAGTCTGGCTTTCAATACTTTGAACGCCTTTTCTTTATTCTTAATCTGAGATTTTTCGTCCTGGCAGGTTACGACAAGCCCCGTCGGTTCATGGGTCAGTCTAACCGCTGAGTCTGTGGTATTTACACACTGACCGCCGTTGCCGGATGCTCTGTAAACGTCCACCCTGACGTCATTTGGATTCAGGTCTACTTCCACGTCGTCAACTTCCGGAAGTACCGCTACCGTTGCCGCCGACGTATGCACACGTCCTGCAGACTCGGTTTCTGGTACACGCTGCACCCGGTGCACGCCGCTCTCGTATTTCAGTCTGGAGTAAGCCCCCTTACCCTTGATCAATACGACTGCTTCCTTAATGCCGCCGATGCCTGTATCATTGACGTCCATCAGCTCCGTCTTCCATCTGTGTCTTTCCGCATAACGCATATACATTCTTAAAAGATCCTGTGCAAACAGCGCCGCTTCATCGCCGCCGGTGCCAGCTCTGACTTCCAGAATTACGTTCTTTTCGTCATTAGGATCTTTCGGCAGCAGCAGCACTTTCAGTTCTTCCTCGTTCTTCTCGATCTGCTCTTCCAGTTCATTGATTTCCATTTTCGCCAGATCACGCATTTCTTCGTCTGTCTCATTCTCAACGATATCTTTTGCGTCGCGAAGTCCCTCTTTGGCTTTCTTGTATTCTTCGTATTTTTTGACGATTGGCTCCATCTCGCCCATTTCCTTGATGTATTTCTGCCACGTCGGCTGGTCATTGATAACCTCCGGGTCAGAAACCTTCAGGGATAATTCCTGATATTTCTCAACAATAAAGTCTAACTTATCAAACATATCTATCTCCTCAAAATAAAAATCGTCATATCTATCTAAATATATATTCTACCACAAATTGTGATTTCCTACAATTGAAAAATGAATTTTCCCATCACTGACCCTACAAAAGCAATCGCATTCTGCTTGCAACGCAGATATGGAAAACGCATCGAACGAAGCAGCGCCCCATGCCGCTTCGCTTTACATGGTACGCTTCGTTTCAGCCATTGACTTTCCGCGATCTAAAGGGTAAAATATTTCTCAAACAATACAGGGGAGAAAAGCATCATGAAAAAACGCGTACGCATTCAAAACGGCAGGGTGGTCGATCCCGCACAAGCAATCGACCGAATCACAAATTTATATATAGAAGACGGAAAAATCTCTGCAATTACAGACGA